>NZ_BAAAKJ010000022.1:4422-7269 GCF_039527695.1 Kitasatospora putterlickiae | reverse complement strand
CGCCACGAAGGAGGAGAATCGCCGTGTCACCCAAGGTCTCCGACCACATCCTGGAACGACTGCGCAGCTGGGACGTCGAGTACGTCTTCGGTTACCCGGGCGACGGCATCAACGGCCTGCTCGCGGCCTGGGGCCGGGCCGACAACCGGCCGGTCTTCGTCCAGGCGCGGCACGAGGAGATGGCGGCCTTCGAAGCCGTCGGCTACGCCAAGTTCTCCGGCCGGACCGCCGTGTGCGCCGCCACCTCGGGGCCCGGCGCGATCCACCTGCTCAACGGCCTCTACGACGCGAAGCTCGACCACGTCCCGGTGGTCGCCCTGGTCGGCCAGACCGACCGCAGCGCGATGGGCGGCTCCTACCAGCAGGAGGTGGACCTGCTCAGCCTGTTCAAGGACGTCGCCGCCGAGTACTGCCAGATGGTGACCGTCCCCGAGCAGCTGCCCAACGTCCTGGACCGGGCGATGCGCACCGCCGCCGCCCGGCGCACCGTCACCGCCGTCATCGTCCCGGCCGACGTGCAGGAACTCGACTACGAGGAGCCGCGGCACGCCTTCAAGATGGTGCCCTCCAGCCTCGGCAGCCCGCGCTGGTCCGTCGTCCCCGAGGAGGAGGAACTGCGCCGCGCCGCCGAGGTGCTGAACGCCGGACGCAAGGTGGCGATGCTGGTCGGCCAGGGCGCCCGCGGCGCCCGCGCGCAGGTCGAACAGGTCGCCGAGCTGCTCGGCGCGGGCGTCGCCAAGGCGCTGCTGGGCAAGGACGCGCTGCCCGACACCCTGCCCTACGTCACCGGCTCGATCGGCCTGCTCGGCACCCGCCCCTCCTACGAGCTGATGCGCGACTGCGACACCCTGCTGACCATCGGCTCCAGCTTCCCCTACACCCAGTTCCTGCCCGAGTTCGGCCGGGCCCGCGGCGTGCAGATCGATCTCGACCCGTTCATGGTGGGCCTGCGCTACCCGTACGAGGTCAACCTCGTCGGCGACGCCGCCCGCACCCTGGACGCGCTGCTCCCGCTGCTCGTCCGCAAGGAGGACCGCGGCTGGCAGCGCACCGTCTGCGACAACACCGAGCGCTGGTGGGACGTGATGGAGCGGCGGGCCGCCGTCGAGGCCGACCCGATCAACCCCGAGTACGCCGTGCACGCCCTCGACGCCCTGCTGCCCGACGACGCCATGGTGACCGCCGACTCCGGCTCCGCCGCCAACTGGTACGCCCGCCACCTGCGCTTCCACGGGCGGATGCGCGGCTCGCTCTCCGGCACCCTGGCCACCATGGGCCCTGGCGTGCCCTACGCGATCGGCGCCAAGTTCGCCCACCCGGACCGGCCCGCGATCGCCCTGGTCGGCGACGGCGCCATGCAGATGAACGGCATGGCCGAACTGATCACCGTCGCCAAGTACTGCCGGCGGTGGCAGGACCCGCGCCTGGTGGTGGCCGTCCTCAACAACCGCGACCTCAACCAGGTCACCTGGGAGATGCGCGCGATGCAGGGCGCGCCCAGCTTCCTGCCCTCGCAGGAGCTGCCCGACGTCGACTACGCCGCGTTCGCCCGCACCCTCGGCCTCGGCGCCTCGCGCGTCCTGGAAGCCGGCGAGGTGGCGGGCGGCTGGCAGGCCGCGCTCACCGCCGACCGCCCGTACGTGCTGGACCTGCGCACCGACCCGGCCGTGCCGCCGATCCCGCCGCACGCCACCTGGGACCAGATCCAGGCCGCCGCCGCGTCCGTGCTGCGCGGCGACGCCGACCGGGTCGCGGTGGTCCGCCAGGGCCTGCGGGCCAAGCTGCAGGAACTCCTGCCGTCCTTCGGAGGCCGCCATGGGCACCACTGACCTCCCCGGCCTCGCGCTGCGCAACATCCGCACCGGCCGCTTCCAGCGCTCGCTGGCGCTCGCCACCGCCGCCGGCTCGGTGATCACCGCCGCCGAGATCTACCTGGAACACGACCGGGCCGGGTTCGGCAACCGGGTGATGTGGTGGCCGGTCTGGCTCGGCCCGGTGGGCGCGGCGGCCGGCGTCGCCGGCGCGGCCAGCCCGCGCGCCGCGCGCACCCTGCTGCCGGTCGCCTCCGCCGCGATCACCCTCAACGGCCTCCAGGGCACCTGGCTGCACGTGCGCGGGATCGCCGAGAAGCCCGGCGGCTGGTCGATGGCCCGCTACAACGTGGAGATGGGCCCGCCGCTGTTCGCCCCGCTGCTGATGAGCCTGGTCGGCGGGATGGGGCTGCTCGCCGCCCTGCTGCGGAGGGAGTCCCGGGATGCCTGAGGGCCCCGCGCCCGACCGGGGGACCCGTTTCCCCGGCTACGACGTGCTCGGCCAGGCCCGCCACTGGGACGGCGTGACGGCCGCGGTGGTGCTCGCCCGCACCGGCGGGCCGCGGCCGCCGCTGCGCTTCCACACCCCCGCCGAGGAGGCCACCGCCCGCGCCCTGCTCGACCAGCTGCTCGACCACCCGGCCGTCCCCGTGCTGCCGATGATCGACGCCCGGCTCGCCGAACAGCAGACCGACGGCTGGCACTTCGCCGACATGCCGCCCGACGACGAGGCCTGGCGCCGCTCCCTGCACGCCCTGGACGCCGACGCCGGCGGACCGTTCGCCGCGCTCACCGACGCCCGGCAGCGCGCCCTGGTCGGCCGGCTCCCGCACCTGCGCGGCGAACGCTGGCACGGCCTGCCCGCCCAGCACGTCTGGAGCCTGTGGACGCGCTACGCGTGCACCGCCTACTACGCCCACCCCACCGCCTGGAACGAGATCGGCTTCGGCGGCCCCGCCCACCCGCGCGGCTACCTGCGCCTGGGCGTCGGGCGGCGCGAACCCTGGGAGGTCGCCGACGCCGACCCGCGCCCGCC
>NZ_BAAAKJ010000022.1:487-4413 GCF_039527695.1 Kitasatospora putterlickiae | reverse complement strand
CCCGCGCCCGCCCCGGCCGCCGGACCGCACCCCGCCCGCCCCCGTCCCGCCCGCCACCGACCCCGGCCGGCACTCCCGGCTGCGGGCCGCCGCCGAGACCCTGCGGGCCAACGCCCGCGCCGAACGCGAGACCCGGGCGATCAACGAGTCGCCCTGGCTGCTGCCCCCCGGCGGCCACGGCTTCGACCACACCCTGGTCCGCGACATGCGCCGCTTCGCCGACTCCGACGAGGTCGACCTGGTGATCGTCGGCTGCGGCGCCGGCGGCGCCACCCTCGCCCAGCGGATGGCCCGCCACGGCTGGTCCGTCGTCGTCCTGGAGGCCGGACCGTTCTGGGACCCGCTCGCCGACTGGGTCAGCGACGAGGCCGGCTCCCACCACCTGTACTGGACCGAACCCCGGCTGATCTCCGGCACCGACCCCGTCCCGCTCGGCTCCAACAACTCCGGCCGCGGCGTGGGCGGCTCGATGATCCACTTCGCCGGCTACACCCCCCGCTTCCACCCCTCCGACTTCCGCACCCGCACCCTCGACGGCGTCGGCGCCGACTGGCCGATCGACTACGCCGACCTGCGCCCGTCCTACCGGCGCCTGGAGTACGAACTGCCGGTCGCCGGCCAGTACTGGCCCTGGGGCGAGCCGCACCCCTACCCGCACCCCCCGCACCCGCTCGGCGGCAACGGCGAGATCTTCCTGCGCGGCGCCGCCGCCCTCGGCGTCGAGGCCCGGATCGGCCCGGTCGCCATCACCAACGGCCGCTTCGGGCGCCGCCCGCACTGCCTCTACCGCGGCTTCTGCCTCCAGGGCTGCAAGGTCAACGCCAAGGCCTCGCCCCTGATCACGCACGTCCCCGACGCGCTCGCCCACGGCGCCGAGATCCGCGCCGACGCGATGGCCTCCGGCGTCGACCTCGGCCCGGACGGGCTCGCCCGCGGCGTGCGCTACTTCCACCACGGCCGCGAACACCTCCAGCGGGCCCGCACCGTCGCCGTCGCCGGCTACGCCATCGAGACCCCGCGCCTGCTGCTCAACTCCGCCTGCCGCCGCTTCCCCGAGGGCCTGTGCAACGACCACGACCAGGTCGGCCGCTACGTCATGGTCCAGGGCGCGCCGCAGACCTCCGGCCGCTTCGAGCAGGAGATCCGCGCCTACAAGGCCCCACCGCCGGAGGTCTCCACCGAGCAGTACTACGAGACCGACCCCGCCAAGCCCTACCGGCGCGGCTTCACCATCCAGAACATCTCGCCGCTGCCCATCACCTGGGCCGAACACGTCGTCGCCCAGGGCCACTGGGGCGCCGACCTGCGGGCCTACCTCGCCGACTCGGTGCACTGGGCGACCCTCGGCGCGATGGCCGAACTCCTGCCCAGGGCCGACAACCGGGTCACCCTCGCCGCCGAGACCGACCGGCGCGGCCTGCCCGTCGCCGAGTTCTCCTTCTCCCAGGGCGACAACGACCGGCTGCTGATCCGCGCCGCCCGCGAGGTGATGGAGTCCCTGCTGCGCGCCGCCGGGGCGAGCGAGGTCATCACCATCGACCGCTACGCCCACCTGGTCGGCGGCTGCCGGATGGCGGCCGACCCGCGCGAGGGCGTCGTCGACCACCGGCTGCGCGCCTTCGCCGTGCCCAACCTGCTGATCACCGACGGCAGCGTGCTGCCCACCCAGGGCGCCGCCAACCCCGCGCTCACCATCATGGCCCTGGTCGACCGCGCCGCTGGCCTGCTCGCCGCCGGCGCCCGGTCCGGACTGCGGGCCCCCGAGGCGGCGCCATGAGCGGCATCGAGACGTGCGCCGTCGAGCGGATCGGCGTCCGCGTCTACACCGTCCCCACCGACGCCCCGGAGGCCGACGGCACCCTCGCCTGGGACCGCACCACCCTGGTCCTGGTCGAGGCGGTCAGCGGGCGCCACACCGGCACCGGCTGGACCTACGGGGCCCCGGCCGCCGGCACCGTGGTGCGGGAGGAACTCGCCGACCTGGTCACCGGCCGGGACGCCCACGACACCGCCGGCGCCCACGAGGCGATGAACCGCGCCGTGCGCAACACCGGCCGCCCCGGCCTGGTCGCGGGCGCCGTCTCCGCCGTCGACCTCGCCCTGTGGGACCTGCGCGGCCACCTGCTCGGCCTGCCGCTCGCCCGGCTGCTGGGCGGCGCGGCCCGTCCCGTCCCGGTGTACGGCAGCGGCGGCTTCACCACCTACTCCGACGAACGGATGACCCGCCAACTGCGCGGCTGGACCGAGGACCAGGGCATTCCCCGCGTCAAGATCAAGATCGGCGAGTCCCGGGGCACCCGCGAACGCCGCGACCTCGCCCGGGTGTGCGCCGCCCGCGCCGCCGTCGGCGACCGCGTCGAGCTCTACACCGACGCCAACGGCGGCTACCGGCGCAAACAGGCCGTCCGGATCGGCGACGCCCTCGCCGACCAGGGCGTCACCTGGTTCGAGGAGCCCGTCTCCTCCGACGACCTCACCGGCCTGCGGATCGTCCGCGACGCGGTACGGCCCGACGTCACGGCGGGGGAGTATGGCCACGACCCCGCCTACTTCGCCCGGATGGCCCCCGCCGTCGACTGCCTGCAGGCCGACGCCACCCGCTGCGGCGGCCTCACCGGCTGGCTGCGCGCCGCCGCCCTCGCCGAGGCGCACGGCCTGGACGTGTCCGCCCACTGCGCCCCGCACCTGCACGCCCACGCGGCCGCCGCCGTCCCCAACTGCCGCCACCTGGAATGGTTCCACGACCACGTCGCCGTCGAACGGCTGCTCTTCGACGGCGCCCTCGACCCCGCCGGCGGCACCGTCACCCCCGGCGCCGACGGCGCACCCGGCCACGGTCTGCGCCTCGCCCCCGCCCGCGCGGCCCCCTACCGCACCGCGTGAGCACCGGTGCCGCCACCCGGCACCGAGCCCCAGGGAGGAGCACCCGCCATGACCCGCCACCGGCCCCGAACCCCCGACACCACGGCGACCGCGCCGGACGAGGCCGTCGGACTCACCGTGCGCGCCCGGCCGTGGGCCCGGGGCACCGTCCTCGCCCTGCACGGCGAACTCGACCTGGACTCCGTCGCCGTGCTGCGCCAGGCCCTGGACCGGGCGCTCGCCCTCCCCGGCACGGTCGTCGTGATCGACTGCGGCGACCTCGCGTTCTGCGACTCCACCGGCGTCAGCGCGCTGCTGGAGGCCGCCACCCGCGCCGCCGGCTTCGGCAGCCGGATCGAACTCGCCCGCCCCCGCCCGCTGGTCCGCCGGGTACTCGAACTCACCGGCGCGACCGACGCGTTCGCCGTCCACGAGAGCGTGCCGCCGTAACCCTCACCACCCTGGAGGACCTCATGACCCACACCAGCCCGGCGGCGCTCTTCGACGTCGACGGAACGCTGCTCGACACCACCTATCTGCACACCCTCGCCTGGTGGGAGGCGCTGCGCCAGTACGACCGCGCGGTCCCCGCCGCCCGGGTGCACCGCGCCGTCGGCATGGGCGCCGACCGGCTGCTCGACCACCTGCTCGGCGAGGACCGCGACCACGGCGACGACGAGGCCGTCACCGCCGCCCACGACGCCCTCTACGCCCGCTACTGGCCCGTCGTGCGCCCCCTCCCCAAGGCCGCCGAACTGCTGCGCTCCTGCGCCCGCCGGGGCTGGCGGGTGGTCCTCGCCAGCTCCGCCTCGGAGCGCGAACTGACCGCGCTGCGCGCCGTGCTGGACGCCGACGAGGTGATCGCCGCGGTCACCACCGCCGACGACGTCGCCGCCACCAAACCCGAGCCGGACCTCATCCGCGCCGCCCTCGACCGCGCCGACGGAACCCCCGAACTGGCGGTCTTCGTCGGCGACACGATCTGGGACGTCACCGCGGCCGGCCGGGCCGGGGTGCGGTGCGTGGCCGTCGAGAGCGGCGGGCACTCCGCCCAGGACCTCCTC
>NZ_BAAAKJ010000022.1:0-460 GCF_039527695.1 Kitasatospora putterlickiae | reverse complement strand
CCGAGGAGGTCCACGCCGACACCGGGGAACTGCTGGCCGCCCTCGACGGCACCCTGCTCGCCCGGCCACCGGTACCGAGCTGAGCCGCCGGCCCGCCGCTCCTCGGCCGTCCGCTCCACGCGGCCCTCCCGGTCCTCCCGGCCGTCCCGCTCCACGCGGTCCGCCGGAACCGGAGTGAACACCGCCCCGCCGCCCGAACGGCCTCCTGACCGGCCCCCGGCGCTCGACCCGGCCGGGTCCGGACCGCGATACTGGAGGTCCGGAGGGTCCGCCCGTCCGGCGGTTCCGCGTGCACGCCGAGGCGCCGGCCGACGGCGCCGGGCAGGAGCGCGGCGGAACCCACCCAACCGGGGAGACCGCTATGCAGCCCGCCCACCTCGCACCGCTCCTCGACCGGCCCGGCCCCTGGGCCTCCGTCTACCTCGACACCTCCCGCGCCACCGAGGACGCCGCCCAGCGC
>NZ_BAAAKJ010000021.1:64791-65477 GCF_039527695.1 Kitasatospora putterlickiae | reverse complement strand
CCTCCGCCCCGCCGATGCCGCAGACCGCGCCCCCGATGCCCCCCGCTCCCCCGGCCCCGCCCGCCGCCCCGTCCTTCACCAAGGTCACCCTGGACAAGGGCCGGGTCAGCCTCGCCAAGGGTGGCTCGGTCTCGCTGGAGAAGAACGGCAAGCCGTTCCTGTCCGCCGTCCGGATGGGCCTCGGCTGGGAGCCCGCCGGCCGCGGCCGCAACATCGACCTGGACGCCTCCTGCCTCGCCTTCGACGCCAAGCGCGAGAAGCTGGACACCGCCTGGTTCATGAAGCTGGGCATCTTCAACGGCGCGATCACCCACTCCGGCGACAACCTCACCGGGGAGGGCGGCGGCGACGACGAGTCGATCACGGTCCACCTGGACGGCCTGCCGGCCGAGGTCTGCGGCCTGGTCTTCGTCGTGAACTCCTTCTCCGGCCAGAAGTTCACCGACGTCAAGAACGCCTACTGCCGCCTGGTCGACGCCGCCACCAACCAGGAGCTGGTCCGCTTCGACCTCACCCACTCCGAGTCGCGCACCGGCGTGGTGATGTGCAAGCTGGTCCGCCAGTTCTCGGGCGAATGGGTGATGACCGCGATCGGCGAGTACGTCGACGCCAAGACCGCCCGCGCCATGGTCAAGCCCGCCGCCGCGATGCTCTGACCCTTCGGCGCCCCCGACGCCCCGCCGTCG
>NZ_BAAAKJ010000021.1:62964-64783 GCF_039527695.1 Kitasatospora putterlickiae | reverse complement strand
CCCGTCGTCCCCTCACTCCTCGATCGCCCCGCCGACCCTCCGCAGGTGCCGCCGGAAGCTGTACTCCGGGTCGGCGGCGCGGCGCTCCAGGTACTCGTCGAACGCGGTCTGCCGGCGCAGCGTGTCACCCGCGCGGATCCGCTCCGCCTGGGCGCGCTCGGTGCGGGCGATGCCGGCCGCGGCCTCCAGCACCTCGTCCAGCCGGGCGCCGGGCACGAACAGCACCCCGTCGGCGTCCGCGAACACCACGTCCTCGACGCCCACCAGGTGCGGCCCGAACCGGGCGCTGGTCAGCGCCTCCGGCTCCCGCCCGTCCAGCCGCAGCGGCCCGAGCGGCAGGCTGCCGTAGCTGAACACCGGCAGCCCGATCTCCACCAGCTCCGGGGTGTCCCGGTGCAGCCCCCACACCACCACCCCGGCGGCCCCGGCGGCCCGCGCCTCCAGCACCGCGAGGTCCCCGACGCACGCCTCGTCGGTCCGCCCGCCGTTGTCGATCACCACGACGTCCCCGGGCCCGGCCGCGCCGTACGCCTCCAGGAACACGTCCACGCTCCCGTAGTGCCGCACCGGCAGCACCCGCCCGGCCACCCGGCTCCCCGGCACCACCCCCCGCACCCCCGCCGGCGCCACCCGCACCGCCACCCCCACCCGCACGCACGCGTCCGCCACCAACGGCGTCGACAACTCCGCGAACCGTTTCACCACCATGCCAACTCCTCCCGGCCGCCCCCGAGTTCACCATCTCCCGGATCCTACGCCGAACCACCTTCACTCCATCGGGTGAAAAACCGGCGCGTCCGGCGAGGCCCCGCCACCCCTCCGACCTCGCGTCCCCTCCACCGGCACCGACCGGTCGCCTACGGTGGGGTCCCCCGACGACCCGGAGGTCCCCGTGCGCGAAGAACAGCCGCCGAACTACCGCAGCTACACCTGGGAGGACGAGGCCACCGGAGCCCAGTGCCTCGCCTTCTACCCCGACGCCGACGAAGCCGACGACGACCGCAAGGCCCAACTGCGCGCCATGGCCCGCCGCGCCTTCCCCGACCTGGACCCGTCGCCCGACCCCCCGACGAAGCCCACCAGACCCGCCCTCCGCCTGATCCACGGCGGCGGCTCCTGAACCCACACCGGCTCATCGCCTCACACCATCGGGTGAAAACCCACCGCGCACGGCATACCGCCGCTCAACCCCCCGTTAGCGTGACGCCCACCAGAAGGAGGGGCATCATGAGTGCTGTGGCGCATGAGAAACCGATCGCGGGCTCCCCGTCACAGGAGGACATCCTGCTGGAGAGCTTCCTCAGCCTGCACTCCCCCGAAGGCTTCCGGGCCGAGCTCATCGAGGGAGAGATCATCGTGGCATCACCGCCGGACGGCGATCACGAGGACTACATCGACCTGCTGATCGACCAGGTGAAGGCGAAGTCCACGGTCCACATGCAGGTTTCGGGGGGAAAGGGCCTCCGACTCGTCAGCGGCGGGCTCTGCCCGAAGAACCACGTCATCCCGGACGCCACCTTCGCTCCGAAGGAGTTGCGCCTGTTCCGCGGCGCCCCGTCCTGGATGGAGCCGGACGGTGTGGCGATGGTGGCCGAGGTGACCTCCAGCAAGCCCGACCATGACCGGATCGCCAAACGGCACTGTTACGCCCGTGCCGCGATCCCGCTGTACCTGCTCATCGACCGCGAGAAGTCCCAGGTCAGCCTCTTCTCCCAGCCGAAGCGCGACGAGTACACCGAGGTGCACATCGCGGCGTTCGGTGAGCCGCTCGCCCTTCCCGCGCCCTTCGGTTTCGAGCTGGACACCAAGGAGTTCCTCT
>NZ_BAAAKJ010000021.1:59884-62935 GCF_039527695.1 Kitasatospora putterlickiae | reverse complement strand
GGGCGCGGGCCGTGGGGTGCCTGGGTGCGTCAGCCGCGGGTGGCCATGGCGCGCAGGAAGAAGGTGAGGTTGGCCGGGCGCTCGGCGAGGCGGCGCATGAAGTAGCCGTACCACTCCTGGCCGTACGGGAGGTACACGCGCATGGTGTTGCCCTCGCCGGCGAGGCGCAGCTGCTCCTCGGGGCGGATGCCGAAGAGCATCTGGTACTCGAAGGAGTCGCGCTTGCGGCCGTTCCACTCGGCCAGCTGGCCGGCGATCTTGATCATGTTGGGGTCGTGCGAGGCGATCATCGGGTAGCCCTCGCCGGCCATCAGGATCTTGAGCGCGCGGACGTACGCGAGGTCGACCTCGTGCTTGCCCTGGAAGGCGACCGACTCGGGCTCCTTGTAGGCGCCCTTGCACAGGCGCACGCGGGAGCCGGCGCCGGAGAACTCGCGGCAGTCGTCCTCGGTGCGGCGCAGGTAGGCCTGGAGGACGACGCCCAGCCAGGGGAAGTCCTCGCGCAGCTCGCGGGCGATGGCGAGGGTGGAGTCGGTGGTGGTGTGGTCCTCCATGTCGAGGGTCACCGTGGTGCCGGCGTCGGCGGCGGCCGCGCAGATCCGGCGGGCGTTCTCCAGGGCGATCTTCTCGCCGTCCACCGGGAGGAACTGGCCGACGGCCGAGAGCTTGACCGAGACCTCGGCGCCGGCGGCCAGGCCGGTCTCCTTGAGCGCCTTGAGCAGGTGCTCGTAGGCCTCGGCGGTGCCGGCGGCCTGGGCGGCGTCGCGGGTGTCCTCGCCGAGGTGGTCCAGGGTGACCTTGCGGCCGGTGGCGACCAGGTCGTCACAGGAGGTGACGGCGTCGTCGAGGGCCTCGCCGGCGACGAACCGCTCGACTATCGCGTGGGTCGGCGGGAACTTCTCGACGACGGTGCGGACCTGCGAGGACCGGGACGCCGCGAGGAGGGCGGAACGGAGCATCGTGACTCCTGGAGCTGGTGCTTCTTGGGGTGGCAGAGAGGACGGGCGGCGGACCGGGGGGTGGGGTCCGCCGCCCGTGGGACGCGCCCGGCTGCGGGACCGGGGCGTCAGGGACTCGTTCGTCCCGGGAGGGGCACTCAGCCCATGTGCGGGTAGCGGTAGTCCGTCGGCGGGACGAAGGTCTCCTTGACCGAGCGGGTCGAGGTCCACCGCGTCAGGTTCTGCTTGGCACCGGCCTTGTCGTTGGTGCCCGAGGCCCGGGCGCCGCCGAACGGCTGCTGGCCGACGACCGCGCCGGTCGGCTTGTCGTTGATGTAGAAGTTGCCGGCGGCGTTGCGCAGCTTGAGCATCGCGTGCTGCACGGCCTCGCGGTCCTGGGAGATGATCGCGCCGGTCAGGCCGTAGGCCGACACCGACTCCATCTGGGTCAGCATCTCCTCGTACTTCTCGTCCTCGTAGACGTACACGGCCAGGATCGGGCCGAAGTACTCGTCGCGGAAGTACTCGCTCGCCGGGTCCTCGCAGACCAGGACGGTCGGGCGGACGAAGTAGCCGACCGAGTCGTCGTAGGTGCCGCCGGCCAGGACCTCGACCTTGGGGTCGGCCTGGGCGCGGTCGATGGCGGCCTTGTTCTTGGCGAACGCGCGCTCGTCGATGACGGCCGACATGAAGTTCGACAGGTCGGTGACGTCGCCCATGGTGAGGCCGTCGACCTCGGCGCGGAACTCGTCCTTCAGCTCGGCCCAGATCGAGGCCGGGACGTAGGCGCGGGACAGGGCGGAACACTTCTGGCCCTGGAACTCGAAGGCGCCGCGGGTCATCGCGGTCTTCAGCACGGCCTTGTCGGCGGACGGGTGGGCGACCAGGAAGTCCTTGCCGCCGGTCTCGCCGACGATCCGCGGGTAGGTGCGGTAGCCGGAGATGTTGTTGCCGACCTCGCGCCACAGGTGCTGGAAGGTGGCGGTGGAGCCGGTGAAGTGGATGCCGGCGAGCGCCGGGTGCTTCAGCGCGACGGCGGAGACGTCCAGGCCGTCGCCGGTCACCATGTTGATGACGCCCTTGGGCAGGCCGGCCGCCTCCAGCAGCTGCATCAGCAGGTGCGCGGAGAACTGCTGGGTCGGCGAGGGCTTCCACAGCACCACGTTGCCCATCAGCGCCGGGGCGGTCGGCAGGTTGCCGGCGATGGCGGTGAAGTTGAACGGGGTGATCGCGTAGACGAAGCCCTCCAGCGGGCGGTGGTCGCTGCGGTTCCACACGCCGTCCGAGGAGATCGGCTGCTCGGCCATGATCTGGCGGGCGAAGTGCACGTTGAAGCGCAGGAAGTCGACCAGCTCGCAGGGGGTGTCGATCTCGGCCTGCTGCGCGGTCTTGGACTGGCCGAGCATGGTGGCGGCGGCCAGGGTCTCGCGCCAGGGGCCGGCCAGCAGGTCGGCGGCGCGCAGGAAGATCGCGGCGCGGGAGTCGAAGGAGAGCGCCTGCCAGGCCGGAGCCGCGGCCAGGGCAGTGTCGATGGCCTCCTGCGCGTCCGCCTGGGTGGCGTTGCGCAGGGTGCCGAGCCGAGCCGCGTGGTTGTGCGGCTGGACGACGTGGAACTCGGTGCCGCCGCCCATCCGGCGCTCACCGTTGATCGTCATGGTCAGCTGGACCGGCTCCTGGCCGCCCAGCTCCTTCAGCTTGGCCTCCAGACGGGCCCGTTCCGGGCTGCCCGGGGCGTAGCTGTGGACCGGCTCGTTCACCGGCGCGGGGACCTGGGTCACAGCGTCCATGAGCGCACGCTCTCCTTCGTTTCTTGCGGGGGGATGCCGGCGCGGGTCGCACGTCGGCCACATGACGAACGCTATTCCTGCACCGGGCCCCGCTTGATTGGCCGGACGGCTAAAATCATCCGGACGGCGTTGTCCGCTTGGATGAAGGATCCGGGCGGTGAGCCCCCCAGCGCCCTCCGGACGCCCCCGAGGAGCCCGCATGACCACCCCCGGCCTCCCGCTCCGGCAGCTGCTGATGTCCCTCGGCGAGCCGCTCGTCGAACTCCAGGCCGCCCCGAACGGGCTGGACGTCCCGGTCCTGGACGCCGCCATCCTCGACCCCGAGG
>NZ_BAAAKJ010000021.1:50283-59856 GCF_039527695.1 Kitasatospora putterlickiae | reverse complement strand
GACCCCGAGGACCCGCCGACCGCCGCCTCCGGCGAACTCGTGCTCGCGATCGGCGCCCGCGGCCGGGCCGCGCTCCCCGCGCTGCGCGCCGCGGGCCGGGCCGGGGCCGCCGCGGTGGCCGTCAAGCTGGACGCCCCCGGGCAGGCCGACGCGCTGCGCGAGGCGGCCACCGAGGCGGGCGTGGCGCTGCTGTCGGTGCGCCGGGAGACCCGCTGGGAGCACCTGGACTCGCTCGCCCGCGCGATCATCGCCGGCCCGGACGCCCCGGACACGCCCGGCACCGGCGAGCACAACGCCGGCGACCTGTTCTCGCTCGCCCAGACCGTCGCCGTGCTCACCAACGGCATCGTCTCGATCGAGGACACCTCCAGCCGGGTGCTCGCCTACTCCCGCTCCTCGGACTCCGACGAGGTCGACGACCTGCGCCGGCTCTCCATCCTCGGCTGGCAGGGCCCCGAGCCGTACCTGTCCAAGCTCCGCGAGTGGGGCGTCTTCCAGCACCTGCGCACCTCGGACACCGCCATCGCGGTCGACCCGCACCCGGAGCTCGGCCTGCGCCGCCGGCTGGCGATCGGCATCCGGGCGGGCGCGCAGCCGCTGGGCACCATCTGGGTGCAGGAGGGCGCCCAGCCGCTCGCCCCGCTCGCCGAGCAGGCGCTGGTCGGCGCGGCCCGGGTCGCCGCGGCCCAGCTGGTGCGCCGGCGCCGGGAGCTGTCGGCGGACGTCCGGCTGACCCAGACCCTGCTCACCGGCCTGCTGGAGGGCTCGACCGGCCCGCAGTCGCTCGCCACCCACCTCGGCCTGGACCTGCGCCGCCCGGCCACCGTGCTGGCGTACAGCGCGGGCACCACCGAGCAGCTGACCAGGGCCGAGGTGACCGGCCTGATCTCGGTGCACACGGCGGCCCGGCACCGCGCCGCGCTGCTCGCGCCGATCGAGTCCCGGGTGTACGTGCTGCTGCCCGAGCTGCCCGCCAACCTGCCGATGGCCACCGTGCGCGGCTGGGCCCAGGAGGTGGTCGAGGCGGCCCGGGACCACCTGGGCGTCCCGCTGCGCGCGGCGATCGGCTCGACGGTGGACGGCCTCGTCCGGGTGCCCGACTCACGCACCCAGGCGGACCGGATCCTCGACGCGATGGGCCGCGGCGGGGTGGACCTGGAGGTCGCGGCGCTGATCGACGTCCAGGCGGAGGTGCTGGTCAGCGAGATGCTGGCGCTGCTCCAGGAGCGCGGCGGCCTGCGCGACCCGCGGCTCACCGCGCTCACCGAGTACGACCGCCGGCACGGCACCCGGCTCGCCGAGTCGGTGCTGGCCTGGCTGGACGCGCTCGGGGAGGTCCGGGTCGCGGCCGACGCCCTGCACATCCACCCGAACACCCTGCGCTACCGGGTCCGCCGGGCCGAGCAGCTGACCGGCATCGACCTGGCCCAACCGCAGCAGCGGCTGCTCGCCATGCTCCAGCTGCGCCTGCCCGCGGACACGTGAGAGGGGCCCGCTCCTCGCGTGGAGCGGGCCCCTCCCGGTGCTCAGGCCTCAGCGGTCAGGCTCAGGCGCCGTAGCCCTGGCCGCGCTTGTGCTCGTTCAGGCGGTGCCACGGGCCGGTGATGGCCAGCTGGATGCCCGGGGTCTGGATGTTGGCGAACAGGGTCTTGCCGTCGTCCGAGAAGGTGACGCCGGTGAACTCGCTGAACTCGGGCTTCTCGGCGGTGCCGATGTTGAGCTCGTTGCGGGCGATCGGGAAGGTCAGGCCCTCGTCGGTGGCGCCGAACAGGTGCGAGACGCCCTCGCCGTCCTCGGCGATCACGATGCCGCCGTAGGGCGAGACGGTGATGTTGTCCGGGCCGTCGTAGTTGTCGTGGTCGCCGAGGACGTCGGTGTTGACGCCCAGCAGGACCTTCAGGGTGATGGTGCGGCGGTTCGGGTTGTAGAACCAGACCTGGCCGTCGTGGGCGGCGCCGGGGCTCTCCGCGCGGGCGTAGCTGGAGACGAAGTAGAAGCCGCCGTCGCCCCACCACATGCCCTCAAGCTTGCGGGCGCGGGTGACCTCGCCGTCCTTGAACTGCTTGCGGATGGAGACGGTCTTGGCGTCACGGTCCTGGACCTTGACCCAGTCCACGCCGTAGGTGGTGCCGACCTTGGTGGCGCGGGACAGGTCGTCGATGAACTTGCCCTGGGCGTCGAAGACCTTGAAGGCCTCGAACACACCGGCGTCGGCGGCCAGCTTGCGCAGCTTGTAGCGGCCGTGCTTGAAGCCGGCCTCCGGGGTCCAGCGGAACAGCAGGCCGTTGGGGTTCGAGGCGTCCTCGGTCAGGTAGACGTGGCCGCGCTTCGGGTCGACGACGACGGCCTCGTGAGCGAAGCGGCCGAAGGCCTTCACCGGCTGCGGGTCGCGGTTGTAGTCGTCGTCGAACGGGTCGACCTCGAAGACGTAGCCGTGGTCCTTGGTGAAGCCGTTCTTGCCGGCCTTGTCCTCGGTCTCCTCGCCGGACAGCCAGGTGCCCCACGGGGTGATGCCACCGGCGCAGTTGGTGGCGGTGCCGGCGATGCCGACCCACTGCTCGACCTTGCCGTTGGCCTTGGCGTGCACGATGGTGCAGCCGCCGGCCGCGCCCGGGTCGTAGACGTGGCCCTCGGTCAGCGGGACCGGGTTCGGCCAGTTGGCGCGGGCGCCGGACAGCTCGTGGTTGACGACCAGCAGGTTGCCGCCGCGCTCGTCCTCGAACGCCGAGGTGCCGTCGTGGTTGCTCGGGGTGAACTCACCGGTGCGCAGCTTGCTGACGCCGGCGCGGTTCAGGACCTTGTACTTGAAGCCCTTGGGCAGCGCGAGCAGGCCCTCCGCGTCGGCGACCAGCGGGCCGTAGCCGACGGCGACGCGCTCGGCCTCGGTGGCCGCGGCGACCGGAACCTCGCCACCGGCCGGGGCGGCGATCGCGCCCGGCGCGCTGGCCAGGGCCTCGGCGCTACCGGCGATCAGAACGCCGGCCCCGACGATGGTCGAACGGTTGACGAAGTCCCGGCGGGACAGCGACATGGCAGTCACTCCTGAGGGGTGGGCCGGCGACGGGGCGGTCCCCGGTGCGTGGCCGTGCGAGGTGTCGAGGTGGACGTCGACGCCCAGCAGACTCGGCCCGCCCGGTGAACGGCCGGTGAAGCGGACGCCTCGCCCGAGTGGTCATTTGCCGACCTTATGCGAACCGGTGACTCACCTTTTGCGTCGTCACCACAGGTCACACCACGTGTCGGCCGCCCGTCACCCGCCGTTCCACCCCCGACGGCCCGTCAGCTCACCGCCCGGCCCGCGCCGTCCGCCACTGTTCCCAGGCCGCCAGCCACAGCTGCTCACCGATCGGGTGCTCCGCGCGCTCCCCGCGCCGCACCCGACGCCAGGCGCGCTGCGCCGGCACGCTCGCCACCTCGCTGGCGAACACCGTGTACCGGATCGACTCCTCCACCGCGGCGTCGCCCTCCGGCGTGCCCACCACCCAGTGCGTCAGCTGGGAGAGCCGGCCGAGCTGCTCGACCATCGCGGACACCGCCTCGACCGCCTCCGCCCGGGTCTCCGAGGCCAGCCGCATCTGCTGGCGCACCGCCGCCTCCCAGCGCAGCGCGCCCGCCTCCGCGCCCGCCCCCGANGCGCCCGGAGCGCAGCCGCGCCTCCAGGGCGGCGGCCTCGACGATGCCGTGCGCGACCACCGCCCGGTGCGCCTCCAGCCCGGCGACCGGGGAGAGCTCGCGCTGCTCCACCGGCAGGTGCCGGCCGCGCCGGACGGCCAGCTCGCGCAGCAGCGCGGTGCGGCCGCTCAGGCAGCGCTCGTGGTCCCGGATCCGCGCCAGCTCGACGCCGCCCGGCGACACGCCGCGCCCGCAGACCGTGACGGTCAGTCCGTCCACCCGGAACCGGCCCGCCCAGACCGGCTCGGACCCGTCGACCGGGCGGCAGCCGGGCAGCGCCGCGCCGGACCACAGGCCGCGCCGGTCCTCGTGCACCTCGACGGCGTGCGACTCGCCGTCGACGGTGATCCACTCGCGCAGCGCCCGGACCCGGGCGGGCGTGTCGCCCTCGTCGACGCCGAGCTGCTCGTAGACCCGGTCCCGCTCGTCCTCGACGACGTCCTCCAGCTCGGGCAGCGGCTCGACCCGGTCGGCGCCGGGCCGGTGGGTGCGCACGGTGATGTACGGGCCGGCCGGCGAGGTCCAGTCGCCGAAGCCGACCTCGATCCAGCCGGGCGCCGCGGGCGACCCGAGGTCCGTGCCGCCGCCGTCCGCCCCGTAGCCGACCAGCGCGCCGCCACCCAGTCCCGGTACGGGCGCGACGCCGTACACCGGGAAGTCGACCTCGACGAGGGTACGGCGGGCGAGGTCCTCCTGGACGGCGAGGAACTCCTCCAGGCCGCCGGCCGGACGCTCGCCCGGGGGCCCGTCCAGGGGGTCGCCCGGACGCTCCCCGGGTAGCTCCTCCCGGTGGTCACAAGGATCGACCGTTCCCGCACCATCCCCGAACCGGCCGTCCCGGCCGCCTCCGCTCGCCCGCGTCATCCCGCGCCGCACCCCCTGTCTCGCCGTCCGCACCGTGCCGGCGGCACCCGGGCAACGATACGTGGCCCGACCTGCCGGGTCATCAGGCCCTTTGCGCGCCGGGCGGATCGGCCGCCACCACCGGACGGACCCGTCCGGGGCGCCGCTGTCGGTCCCCCTGCCTAGGCTGGCGGGCATGACAGCGACCACGCCCTTCCCCGCCCGGCTCAGCATCGTCACCCTCGGGGTCGGCGACCTCGACCGCAGCGCCCGCTTCTACGAGGCGCTCGGCTGGCACCGCTCCGGCGCGTCCAGCCCCTCGATCGTCTGGTTCCGCACCGCCGACTCGGTGCTCGGCCTCTTCCCGCACGACGAGCTGGCCGCCGACGCGGGCGTGCCGTCCGCCGGCGAACCGGCGTTCCGCGGCGTCACCCTCGCTGTGAACCTGGAGTCCCCGGCAGCGGTGGACGCCGCCCTGGAGACGGCGGTGGCCGCCGGCGCCATCGTGGTCAAGGCACCGGCGGCGACGCACTGGGGCGGCTACTCCGGGTACTTCGAGGACCCGGACGGCCACCTGTGGGAGCTGGCCCACAACCCGTTCTTCGCCTTCACCGAGGACGGCTCGCTCGACCTGCCGAACTGACCGGCGGGCCCGGCGCTCAGCCCTGGGAGCGGGCCTTGAAGGCCGCCTTGCGGGCCTCCTTGGCCACCGCCCGGTCCGGGTGCAGCTCGCCGACCGCCTCCAGCACGTCCGCCGTGTAGGGGTGCTCGACGCGCCACAGCTCGCCGAAGTAGCCCACCGGGTCGGCCGTCACCGGCAGCTCGACGACCAGGTCGCGCAGCAGGTCCGGATCGCCGCCGGTGTCCAGCAGCTGGGCCGCGAAGGCGTCCACGACCGTCCACAGCGCCATCGCCCGGTCGGGCACGGGCACGTCCGTCACGCCGAGCGAGACCAGCCACGCCCGCGCGCCGCCGCCCAGCTCCGGGTCGTCCAGCACCTCCCGGACGGCCGGCTCGGCGGGCGCGCCGAGCAGCGACAGCGCCGAGTGGCAGAGCAACCGCCGCATCGGGGCGTACGCGTCGGTGCCGCGCGCCGCCGCGAGCAGCTCGCGCGCCGCCGCCACCGGCTCCCGTCCGGCCACCCAGACCTTCAGCTCCTCCTCGGGCAGCACGTTGGCGGCCTCGCTGACCCCGCGCAGCAGCCCGGCGGCGTCGCCCCGGGCCAGGTCGCCGACCAGCGGCGCGTCGTAGCCGTCCTCCAGCAGCCACTGCCGGATCCCGTACTGGCCCAGCGGGGTGAGCCGGACCATCCCGAACCGGGCGGACTCCGCCTCGTCCAGCTCCGCCGGCTCCGCCCCCGCGGAGCGCTCGTCCTCCCCGCCCTCCTCCTCGTCGAAGAGCTCCGGGTCGATCGGCCGGTACTCCAGCAGGCCCAGCTCGGCGAGGTCGGCGAGCATCGGGTCCAGGGCGACCATCACATCGGTGATGTCACCGAGCAGCTCGTCGCTCGGCTCCTCACCCTCCGGGACCACCAGCAGCGCGGCCAGCACGCCCAGCGGCACCGTCTCGTTGCCCGGCTCGGCGAAGGCGGTGGTCTCGTACAGCACCTGGAGCGCCTCGTCGAGCAGCTCGGCGGCCTCGTCGCGGGCGTCCTCGACCTCGTTCAGGCCGTCCTCGTCCGCCTCCGCCGCGTCCTCGGCGGGCTCCAGCTCCGGGGAGTCCGCCTCCGCCGCCAGCTCGCGGACGATCCCGGCGGCCGTCAGCCACAGCTCCAGGACGGTGTCGGCGTCCCCCGCCTCGGCCGGCTCCAGGTCCGGGCCGGGGATCGCGACGTGCTCGCCGGCCGCCGTGGTGCCGAGCTCGACCAGGTCCAGGTCACAGGCCAGCGACCAGGCGCGCATCGCCTCGACCACCGCCTCCTCCGGCGCGTCCCCCTGCTCGGGGGCCAGGCCCAGCAGCCGGGCGGCCGGGGCCCGGTCCGGGCCGGTGAGGTCGCCGAACTCGTCCACCGCGCGGTGCGGGGCCGTCCAGCGGGCCAGCTTCAGCGCCCAGGCGAGCATCGGGACGGCCTTCGCCCGCTCGGCCAGCTCCGGCTCGGACGGCAGGGTGACCGGCGGCACCAGCACGGCCGCGTCGTCCAGGTCGTCGTCGTCCAGCCCGTGCGCGGCGAACGCCCCGTACAGATCCTGCAGCTCCAGGTCGGCGGGCAGCACCGCGCCCTCACCCGGCGCGCCCGTCGCCGGGGTTTCGGCGTTCCTACGACGTCGTGCGGCCATCGTTGCGCGTTCTCCCTACGCCGAGCGGTCAGCCGGGCCGGGCCCGCGGAGATCACCTCCGCGTCACCGGTCCACCACCTCAGCGTATAGGCCGGGCACCCCCGACGCCCGGCCTCAAGGGGCGCGCGCCGCAACCGCGCGCCCACCCCTTATCCTTCGAAGTCGGTACCGCGCACAACCCCGCGCGCGCCGACGGGCAACGTAGCCCCCCTCTCAGCTCACCCGCTCCACCAGGGAGCCCGCACCGAGGCCACCACCACAGCGCCGCCAGGACGGGCGCGCCGGCACACCCCGCCGACCCGGGTGGTGCCCGGCCACAGGAGACCCCTGCCATGGCGGACCTCTCCCCCGCCGGCTCCGGCCTGCGCACCGCGCAGTTCGACGGACGCCGACTGTCGGAGGCCCTGCTTCCCCTGGAGCTCGCGCCCCGCGCCCAGCTCCAGCTCTCCGCGATCAGCCGCTGGAACGCGCTGCGCGGAGTCCGCGTCGGCCTCGTCGCCGCCGCCCTGCTGCTCATGCTGATCGGCGCCAACCTGGCCACGCCGATCTACTCGCTGCTCCAACAGCAACTGCACCTGACCGCGCTGGACACCACGATCCTCTTCGCGATCTACGTGTTCGCGCTGGTCCCGGTGCTGGCCGTGGTCGGCCACTGGTCCGACCACCTGGGCCGCCGCGCGCTGATCCTGCCCGCCGTCGCGCTGTCCGCCGTCGGCGACGTCGTGTTCGCCACCTCCGGCGACTTCTGGCAGCTCGCCGCCGGCCGCGCCGTCCAGGGCATCGCCGTCGGCCTGTCCACCGGCGCCGCCGGAGCCGCCCTCGGCGACCTGATGCCGGACCACCCGGCCCGGGCCGCCAAGATCACCCTGGCCTGCTCGGCGGGCGGCGTCGCCCTCGGCCCGGTGATCGGCGCCCTGCTGGCCGGCGGTTCCGACCCGCTGCTCAGCCCGTTCCTGCTGCACTCGATCGCCCTGCTGGCGCTCTGCGTGCCGCTCGCCCTCGTCCACCCGCGCATGCCCGGCCGCAACCGCCCGCCGGCCGCTCCGCCCCGCATCACCACCCCGGCCCACCTGCGCCCCCAGCGCCCCCGGCTGCCGCGCACCGGCCGCCGCGAGTTCCTGCTCGCCGCCACGGCCGGGTTCATCTCCTACGCGGTGTTCGGCGTCTACCTCAGCCTGGCCCCGGCCTTCGCCGCCAAGCTGCTGCACACCGACTCCAAGCTGATCGGCGCCGTGGTCGCGGCCCTCCTGCTCGGCTCCTCGGCCATCGCCCAGCTACTCGTCCCGCCCACCGCCGACCGCGTGGTCATCGCCCTCGGCGTGGCCGGCCTGGCCACCGGCCTGGGGCTGGTCGTCACCGCCCAGTACACCGGCACCCCCGCGCTCCTCTTCATCGGCAGCGTCCTCGGCGGCGCCTGCCAGGGCATCGCCTTCCGCTCCCTGTTCACCACCGCCGTCGCCGCGATGAACCCCGAACGGAGGGGCTCCGAACTCTCCTCCCTCTGGATCATCATCTACCTCGGCTCCTCCCTCCCCATCGTCGCCGTCGGCGCCGCCGTGCAGATCTACGGCCTCCTCCCCGCCACCAGCGGCTTCACCCTCCTCGCCGCCCTCCTCTGCGCCACCCTGGCCCTCGCCGTAGCCCGCAAACCCAAGCCGGCCTGACCGCCCCACACCCCAAACGCCGCTGCCCGGGACTTCCTCCGAAGCCCCGGGCAGCACCGTTTCCGCGCCTCATCAGCTTGGTCGATCAGTTCTCCCACCGTTCCCCACCATCCACCCCCCACCCGCCTGCCGGCGGGTGCCCGCCCCTGCCATAGCCGCGCGCCGNNNGCGGAACGGACACCGTTCCGGGCGGCGGCATTTCACCAGGCCTTACCCGCTCCAGGACTTCCACGCATCAGTGCCGATCTCGACATCAAAGGGCTCGGGCAGCCGAACGGTGTCGCCGAACTTCCACTCGCCCAGGGTTTCGTACGTCCCCTCGCCCTTGTCCGGATCGCCGAACAAGGTGACACCCGGCTGTCGCGGATCGCGGTCGACCAGCAGGTAGTACGGCACCCCACTCCGCGCGTACCCGCTCCACTTGGTGGGCTTGACCTGCCGCCCGAACATAGGGCGGCGATCATGGCGCGCATTGGACGAGGACGTCACCTCGACGACCAGCTCAACGTCGTGCGGGTGGAGGTGCAGGACGTCCTCCGCCCGCTTCGTCGCCTCGATCTCCTTGTGCAGCAGCACCAGGTCGGGGACGTAGCCATCCCCCACCGAGACCAGATCCAGGTTGATCGCCTGAACGGCCCGCCAGGGAAAGGTGCTCTTGAGGAAGAGGGCCCGCTCGAAGCCTCGTTGAATGTCGGAGAGGATCCCCCCATGGGCGAATACCGGCGCCGGCGACACAACGATCTCCCCTCCGACCACCTCAACCCGCGTACCGTCGTCCGGGAGCCGGAGATATTCGTCCAGCTCGCCCCGGACCCACATGGCGTACGGCGAGTCAGGCAGGAGCAACTGCGCGAACGCAACCACCGACATGACTTCGCTCCCTCCGAGGTCGCGGCACCAGCCTGGCCGCCCGCTCGCAGATATACCACTGCCGCGCGAACCTTTCCTCCGAAGGAGCGGTTTGCACGGCAGCGGGTTGACGATCGGCGGATCTCAGACGTTGACGACCGACCCGCCCTGCAATCTCCACCTCCAGGTAGCACGCCCTCGCCATCACCGCCACCCGCACCCCCAAAGCACCCACACCGGTACAGAAGAACCGCTGCCCCGGAACATCC
>NZ_BAAAKJ010000021.1:31029-50260 GCF_039527695.1 Kitasatospora putterlickiae | reverse complement strand
TCCTGATGACGGTCGTCAGCTTGTACGGGTGGCTCCTTCGGGCCACACGACCGTCACGGGCAGCTGGGCGGCACGGGCTGCGGCGACCGTGTCAGCGGTTCCCCCACGCCCGTTGCCGGGCTTGCCGTCCCACACGGCGAACACGTGGTCAGCACGGCGTAGCAACTCGTCGTTGGCAGCCTCGTACGCCTCGCGGTTGGCCTCGACGAACGGCATGACGACAACCTCGGCGGCGGCCTGGTAAAGACGGTCGAACTCGGCTGCGTATGCCGGCTTGACCTTGGTTTGGCGGTAATCGGCCGACGGAACCACGGCGACCAGCCGGCCGCCGAGCGAAAGCACCGCGTCGGCGAAGATCGAGTCCGCGCCCTTGGCGATGCACGAGACACCGGTGACACCGTCCTCGGCGTGGTCAGCGAGCAGCGCTTCCAGCGCTCTACGGACCAGGACGACACTCTCCTCGCCGAGGTCCATGTGCCCGGTCACCGCGATCACAGTCATGCCGCCTCCCCTTCCGGTCAGTTCGCCAGTAGCTCGCGGATGCTATCGCGGGCTCCCCTGACCGCCGGGTTCGTGGATTCCCGGACGGTGTGCCGATAGAGGTTGCCGAGCTGAGTGCGGACCCGGTCGAGTGCGTGAGATGGACTGGCCTCTGTTCCTCGCTCGGCGAGCGCTGCCCGGTCGCGCCTGGTCCCCAACGCGGTCTCGACCCGCCCCAGCAGCTCGTCCACGGACACCCGGCGCAGATCCGTCATGGGGGCACCGATAGCGAGAGTCACGGAGTAGCTCACGCTGCGTCAAATGTCGTGGTACGTTCCGTGCTCAAAGAGAAAAATGCGACCCCGGCGGTGCTGGAACACCCCGGGGTCAGGCAACAGGAGCAGACACTCCCATGCGGATCCATCGTAGCGCCCACGCGCGCAACTTCACCGTCCTACCCAACTCCGTGTTGCAGTACCGGAAGTTGAGTTACACCGCCCGCGGACTGCTCGCGGATCTCCTCTCCCGGCCTGACGGCTGGCGGGAGGACGGTCGGCACATGGCCGACACCAGTCCGCAGGGGCGTGGGGCCGTTCGCAGGGCCTTGAAGGAGCTCACCGACGCCAGCTACTACCGCGTCGAGAAGGTCCGCCTCCCCGACGGGACCCTCCGCAGTGAGGCGCACGTCTACGACACCCCGCAGCTCGCGCGACCGGGTGTCACCCGTCCGGCGTCCGGTGGGCCGCCAGCCGGCGGCGCTGGCAGCCCTCTTGTAAAGGACCGGTGCCAAGAACCCACCCTCCCCGCGGAGTCGGCGGACGAAGGCGAGCGGGAGGCGGTGGCCACCCTGTTCCGGGTGATCCGGCCCGAACCCCGGCTGCGTCTGGGCGAGGACGAAGCACGGGAACTGGCGCCGCTGGTGGCACGGTGGCTGGCGCGCGGCTGCACCGCGGCCGACCTCGCGCACGCCCTGTTGCCGGGCCTGCCCACCCCGATGCACTCGGCGGCGGCCGTGCTCGAATACCGGCTGGAGCACAAGATGCCTCCTTCCAGGCCGGTGCAGGGGCCCCCGAGAACCCGCTACTTCGAGTGCGGAAAGTGCCACGACCCGGTGCCCGCCCCGGGCATCTGCCGGGCCTGCGCCGGCCTCGTCCAAGCCCGGCCCAAGGCGATCGGGAGCGGCGCTTCCGTGACAACGGCGAGAGGTGTCGCACGCGCACGTGCGGCCCTGCTGGGGGCGAGAGCACCGCATGTCGAGATCGCTCCCCCGGTGGCGACCTATGGCTGAGCGGCGCACGGGAGCGCCGCCTCCCGGCGGGCGCCCGCCGGGAGGCGGCTGGGGGGTGGACGGTGGGGAACGGCGGTAGAACTGCGCAGCGAAGCAGATCACAGGCGGGTGTCCGCGGAAACGCCGCTGCCGCGCGAACCTCGAAGGTTCGCGCGGCAGCGGGTGACGATCGGCGGACGGCCTCAGACGTTGAAGCCGAGGGCGCGGAGCTGCTCGCGGCCGTCGTCGGTGATCTTGTCCGGGCCCCACGGCGGCATCCAGACCCAGTTGATCCGCAGGTCCTGGACCAGGCCGTCGGTGGCGCTCTTGGCCTGGTCCTCGATCACGTCGGTCAGCGGGCAGGCCGCCGAGGTGAGGGTCATGTCGATGGTCGCCACGTCGGACTCGTCGATGTGGACGCCGTAGATCAGGCCGAGGTTGACGACGTCGATGCCCAGTTCGGGGTCGACGACGTCCATCAGGGCCTCGGTCAGGTCCTCGACGGAGACGGTGCCGGCGCTGGTGCCGACCGGGCCGGTGGCCGTCTCCGTCTCCTCCGCGGGGGAGGTGGTTTCGTCGCTCATGTGGTGTCCTCAGTCGGTGACGGCGGGGTGCTCGGCGAGGGCCTTGGCGGTGGCGTCCTTCCAGGCCATCCAGCTGAGCAGGGCGCACTTGACCCGGGCCGGGTACTTGGAGACGCCGGCGAACGCGACCGCGTCCTCCAGCACCTCCTCGTCGCCCTCGGCCTGGCCCTTGCTCTGCATCAGCTCCAGGAAGGCCTCCTGGACCGCCTGCGCCTCGCCCACGGTCTTGCCGACGACCAGGTCGTTCAGCACCGAGGCGCTGGCCTGGCTGATCGAACAGCCCTGGGACTCGTAGGAGACGTCCGCCACGGTGGCCCCGTCGAGCTTCACCCGCAGGGTGATCTCGTCGCCGCACGTCGGGTTGACGTGGTGCACCTCGGCGTCACCGTCGCGCAGCCCCTTGCCGTGCGGGTTGCGGTAGTGGTCCAGGATGATGTCCTGGTACATCGAGTCGAGCTTCATGGTCGCGTTGCCCCGTCCCGTCAGCCGAAGAAGTTCCGGACGTGGTGGAGGCCGTCGATCAGCGCGTCCACCTCGCCGGGCGTCGAGTACAGGTAGAACGACGCCCGCGTGGTCGCCGGAATTCCGTACCGCAGGCAGACCGGCCGCGCGCAGTGGTGACCGACGCGCACCGCGATGCCCTGCTCGTCGAGCACCTGGCCCACGTCGTGCGGGTGGATGTCGCCGAGCGTGAAGGAGATCGCCGCACCGCGGTCGACGGCCGTGCGCGGGCCGATGATCCGCAGGTCCGGGACCTCCAGCAGCCGCTCGACCGCGTACGCGGTGATCGCGTGCTCATGGGCGGCGATCCGCTCCATGCCGATGCCGGACAGGTAGTCGACGGCCGCGCCGAGACCGACCGCCTGGGCGATCGGCGGGGTGCCGGCCTCGAACTTGTGCGGCGCCGGGGCGTAGGTGGACGAGCCCATGGTGACGGTCTCGATCATCTCGCCGCCGCCGAGGAACGGCGGGAGGTCCTCCAGCAGCTCCTGGCGGCCCCAGAGCACGCCGATGCCGGTCGGGGCCAGCATCTTGTGGCCGGTGAAGGCGACGAAGTCGGCCTCCAGCGCCTGGACGTCCAGCACCATGTGCGGCGCGGCCTGCGAGGCGTCGATCACGACCAGGGCGCCGACGTCCTGCGCCTTGCGCACGATCGCCTCGACCGGGTTAACGGTGCCGAGCAGGTTGGAGACCAGGGTGAAGGAGACGACCTTGGTCTTCTCGGTGATCAGCTCGTCGATGTTGGACAGGTCGAGCCGGCCCTCGTCGGTCAGCCCGAACCACTTCAGCTTCGCACCGGTGCGCTGCGAGAGCAGCTGCCACGGGACGATGTTGGAGTGGTGCTCCATCTCCGTGATGACGATCTCGGACTCGGCGTCCACCCGGTACGGCTCGTCCGCCCAGGTCAGCATGTTGGCGACCAGGTTGAGCGACTCCGAGGCGTTCTTGGTGAAGACCACCTCGTTGCGGCTCGGCGCGTTGACGAACGCCGCGACCTTGTCCCGGGCGCCCTCGTACAGCGCCGTGGCCTCCTCGGCGAGCACGTGCACGCCGCGGTGGACGTTGGCGTTGTGCCGCTCGTAGTAGGCGTTCAGGGCCTCAAGGACCTGGCGGGGCTTCTGCGAGGTGGCCGCGTTGTCCAGGTAGACCAGCGGCTTGTCGTCGTGCAGCAGACGCTGCAGGACCGGGAAGTCCTTGCGGATCGCGTCGGTGTCGAGCAGGCCCGGCAGGAACGCCGCCCCGGTCGACTCGTGCGTATGGGTCACTCGGACGCGCCACCCTTCACGTAGGCCTCGTAGCCCTCCTCCTCCAGCTTGTCGGCCAGCTCGGCACCGCCGGACTCGACGATGCGGCCGCCCGCGAAGACGTGGACCTGGTCGGGCTTGATGTACCGCAGGATGCGGGTGTAGTGGGTGACCAGGAGGGTGCCCACCTCACCGGTCGAACGAACGCGGTTGATGCCCTCCGAGACGACCCGCAGCGCGTCGACGTCCAGGCCGGAGTCGGTCTCGTCGAGGATCGCGATCTTCGGCTTGAGCAGCTCCAGCTGGAGGATCTCGTGGCGCTTCTTCTCACCGCCGGAGAAGCCCTCGTTGACGTTGCGCTCGGCGAAGGCCGGGTCCATCTGGAGGGCGGCCATCGCCTCCTTGACCTCCTTCACCCAGGTGCGCAGCTTGGGGGCCTCGCCGCGGACGGCGGTGGCGGCGGTGCGCAGGAAGTTGGAGACCGAGACGCCGGGGACCTCGACCGGGTACTGCATGGCCAGGAAGACGCCGGCCCGGGCGCGCTCGTCGACGGACATCTCCAGGACGTCCTCGCCGTCCAGCAGCACGGAGCCGCCGGTGACGGTGTACTTGGGGTGGCCGGCCAGCGAGTAGGCCAGGGTGGACTTGCCGGAGCCGTTCGGACCCATGATGGCGTGGGTCTCGCCCTGCTTCACGGTCAGGTCGACGCCCTTCAGGATCTCGCGCGGGCCGTTCTCGGCCTCGACGGAGACGTGCAGGTCGCGGATTTCAAGGGTAGCCATGTGTACTCAGGACTCCTGGTTGACGGAGACGAGCACATCGTCCCCTTCGATCTTTACGGGGTATACGGCGACCGGCTTGGTGGCGGGCAGGCCGGAGGGCTTGCCGGTGCGCAGGTCGAAGCTGGAGCCGTGCAGCCAGCACTCGATCATGCAGTCCTCGACCTCGCCCTCGGAGAGCGAGACGTTCGCGTGCGAGCAGATGTCGTTGATCGCGAACACCCCCTCGTCGGTGCGGACGACGGCGACCGGGACGCCGTTGAGGTCGACGCGCTTGGGCACGTCCTCAGCCAGTTCGCTCAGCGCGCAGGCGCGAAGGAAGCTCATGGGTGTCAGACCGCCGCTTCCAGCTCGGCCTCGATCTTCGCCATGAGGTGGTCCTGGATCTCGGCGACGCCGATCTGCTGGACCAGCTCGGCGAAGAAGCCGCGCACCACCAGGCGGCGGGCCTCGTCGGCCGGGATGCCGCGGGCCTGCAGGTAGAAGAGCTGCTCGTCGTCGAATCGGCCGGTGGCGGAGGCGTGGCCGGCGCCGACGATCTCGCCGGTCTCGATCTCCAGGTTCGGCACGGAGTCGACCCGGGCGCCGTCGGTGAGCACCAGGTTGCGGTTGTGCTCGTAGGTGTCGGTGCCCTCGGCGGCGGCGCGGATCAGCACGTCGCCGATCCACACGGCGTGCGCGTCCTGGCCCTGCAGCGCGCCCTTGTAGACGACGTTGGAGCGGCAGTGCGGGGTGTCGTGGTCGATGACCAGCCGGTGCTCCAGGTGCTGGCCGGCGTCGGCGAAGTAGAGGCCGAACAGCTCGGCCTCGCCGCCGGGCGCGGCGTAGTTCACGCGCGGGTGCAGCCGGACCACGTCGCCGCCGAAGGTGACGACGACGGACTTCAGCGAGGCGTCGCGGCCGATCAGCGCGGTCTGCTGGGCGGTGTGCACCGCGTCGCGGTCCCAGTCCTGGACCGAGACGAAGGTGAGCTTGGCGCCGTCGCCGAGCAGCAGCTCGACGTTGGCGGCCCGGGTGCCGGTGCCGGTGTGGTTCAGCACCACGACGGCCTCGGCGAACGGCTTGACGTCGATGACCACGTGGGCGAAGCGGGTGCCGCCCTCGCCGTGCACGTCGATCCGCACCGGCTCGGTGAGCACCGTCTCCTTGGGGACGGTGACCACGAGCGCCTGCTCGAAGGCGCTGAACGCCTGCGCGGCGACCCGGTCGACCGGCTTGCCGGCCTTGCCGAGGCGGGCGTCGTCACGGCCGACGGTCTCGGCGGTGACGCCCTCGGGCAGGCTCAGCTCGACCTTGTCGATGCCCGCGGCGACCTTCTCGGCGTCGGCGGCGGCGGTCCCGTCGTGCAGGCCGCCGAGGCGGTGCAGCGGGGTGAACCGCCAGTCCTCCTCGCGGCCGGTGGGCACCGGGAAGTCCGCGACGTCGAAGGACGGCTCGACCGCGACGCGGGCGTCGATCGGCTGCCGGACGCTGTCCCGTCCGGTGCCGGGGCCGGCCAGCTGGGCCCCGGCGCCGGCGGTGCCGACCTCGATCGAACCGGCGGTGGTGGAGCCGGGGGTGTTCCCGGTGACATTCACAGGCGTGTCAGCCATGGCTGTTCGGTGTGCTCTCTTCCTCAAAAACGTGTCGATGGACGGCGGGGCGGTCGGCGGGTCAGCCGACGGAGCCCTCCATCTGCAGCTCGATCAGCCGGTTCAGCTCCAGCGCGTACTCCATCGGCAGCTCGCGCGCGATCGGCTCGACGAAGCCGCGGACAATCATCGCCATGGCCTCGAACTCGGTCATGCCGCGGCTCATCAGGTAGAAGAGCTGGTCCTCGCTGACCTTGGAGACGGTCGCCTCGTGGCCCATGGACACGTCGTCCTCGCGGACGTCCACGTACGGGTAGGTGTCCGAGCGCGAGATCGTGTCGACCAGCAGCGCGTCGCAGAGCACGTTGGACTTGGCGCCCTTGGAGCCCTCGCCGATCTCGATCAGGCCGCGGTAGGAGGTGCGGCCGCCGCCCCGGGCCACCGACTTGGAGACGATGTTGGAGGAGGTGTTCGGCGCCATGTGGACCATCTTGGCACCGGCGTCCTGGTGCTGGCCCTCGCCGGCGAAGGCGATGGACAGGGTCTCGCCCTTGGCGTGCTCGCCCATCAGGTAGACGGCCGGGTACTTCATGGTGACCTTGGAGCCGATGTTGCCGTCGATCCACTCCATGGTCGCGCCCTCGTACGCCACGGCGCGCTTGGTGACCAGGTTGTAGACGTTGTTCGACCAGTTCTGGATCGTCGTGTAGCGGCAGCGGCCGCCCTTCTTGACGATGATCTCCACGACCGCCGAGTGCAGCGAGTCGGAGGAGTAGATCGGCGCGGTGCAGCCCTCGACGTAGTGGACGTAGGCGTCCTCGTCGACGATGATCAGCGTCCGCTCGAACTGGCCCATGTTCTCGGTGTTGATCCGGAAGTAGGCCTGCAGCGGGATGTCGACGCGCACGCCCTTCGGCACGTAGATGAAGGAGCCGCCGGACCAGACGGCCGTGTTCAGCGCGGCGAACTTGTTGTCGCCGGCCGGGATGACCGTGCCGAAGTACTCCTTGAACAGCTCCGGGTGCTCGCGCAGCGCGGTGTCGGTGTCCAGGAAGATGACGCCCTGCTCCTCCAGGTCCTCGCGGATCTGGTGGTAGACGACCTCGGACTCGTACTGGGCGGCGACGCCGGCGACCAGGCGCTGCTTCTCCGCCTCCGGGATGCCGAGCTTGTCGTACGTCGCCTTGATGTCCGCCGGCAGGTCCTCCCAGGACTCGGCCTGCTTCTCGGTGGAGCGGACGAAGTACTTGATGTTGTCGAAGTCGATGCCGGACAGGTCGGAGCCCCAGGTCGGCATGGGCTTCTTCCCGAACAGCTTGAGGCCCTTGAGACGCAGGTTCAGCATCCACTCGGACTCGTTCTTCTTGGCCGAGATGTCGCGGACGACGTCCTCGTTCAGTCCGCGCTTGGCGGCGGCGCCGGCCACGTCCGGGTCGGCCCAGCCGTACTCGTAAGTGCCCAGGCCTTCGAGCTCGGGGTGCGAAACGGTGTCAGTCATGCGGGCTTCCTAACGCGCGGACGCTGAATCATCGATGGACGTACCGGCAGTCGGCGCGGCACCGGTGTCCCGGCCCGCGGCGGTGCGCAGGGCGGGCGACGATGCGGCACCGGGTGCCGGCACATAGGTGGTGCAGACCCCGTCGCCGTGGGCGATGGTGGCCAGCCGTTGCACATGGGTGCCCAGCAGCTGGGAGAAGACCTCGGTCTCCGCCTCGCAGAGCTGCGGGAACTGCTCGGCGATGTGCGCGACCGGGCAGTGGTGCTGGCAGAGCTGGGCGCCCGCCGGGGCCTTCGCCGCGGCCGACGGGACCCGCCGCACCGTGGCAGCGTACCCGTCGGCGCTCAGCGCCTGGGCCAGTGCCTCGGTGCGCTCGGCCGCTCCGGTGGTCCGCAGCGCCTCCAGGTACTTCTCCGCCTGCCGGCCGAACCGGGCGCGGGCGAAGGCGGCGACCGCCTCCTCGCCGGCCTTGCCGCCGCCGACCGAGTCGGAGATCCAGCGCAGCGCGTCGGCGGCGAGCTGGTCGTACTCCTGGTAGAAGGCGTCCCGGCCGGCGTCGGTGAGGGCGAAGACCTTGGCCGGGCGGCCCCGGCCGCGGCTGCCGTAGACCTTCCGCTCGCGGGACTCGACCAGACCAGCAGCCGCCAGTCCGTCCAGGTGACGGCGGACGGCGGCGGAGGTGAGGCCGAGCCGGCTCGCCAGGTCGGCGGCCGAGGAGGGGCCGTGGTCCAGGATGGAGCGGGCGACCCGGTCGCGGGTGGCGCGGTGGCCGTCCAGCAGCACCTCGGCCGCCGTCGCGGGCACGGCACAGCCGGGGGCCGACTCGGCCTCCTGCTGCGGGGGGTGCTCGCGCATGTTTTTCACAACACCAGTGTTGCGTAATTGCTTCCGGCAGGACAAGCCGTGATGCAGGCCTCATCCGTGTCATCTGTCACGCAGGTAAGCCTTACCTGACCTGCGGATGAAGTGATCAAGCCCAGCGTGCGAACGGCCTGTTGGGGCCTCTTAGACTCACCCGTATGCAATCCGAACCCGCGGTCCAGATCACCGGGCTGGTCAAGCGCTACGGCGGGAAGGCCGCGGTGGACGGTCTCGACCTCGGCATCGCGCGCGGCGCGGTCACCGCCGTCCTCGGGCCCAACGGCGCCGGCAAGACCACCACCATCGAGACCTGCGAGGGCTACCGCCGTCCCGACGCCGGCACCGTCCGGGTGCTCGGCCTGGACCCGGTCGCCCAGGGCGCCGCGCTGCGCCCCCGGATCGGTGTGATGCTGCAGTCCGGCGGCGTCTACGCGGGGGCCCGCGCCGTCGAGATGCTCCGGCACACCGCGAAGCTGCACGCCCACCCGCTGGACGTCGACGCGCTGGTCGAGCGGCTCGGCCTCGGCTCCTGCGGCCGCACCACCTACCGCCGGCTCTCCGGCGGCCAGCAGCAGCGGCTCGCGCTGGCGATGGCCGTGGTCGGCCGCCCCGAGCTGGTCTTCCTGGACGAGCCCACCGCGGGCCTGGACCCGCAGGCCCGCCGCGCCACCTGGGAACTGGTCCGCGACCTGCGCCGGGACGGCGTCACCGTGGTGGTCACCACCCACCACATGGAGGAGGCCGAACAGCTCGCCGACCAGGTCGCCATCGTCGACCGCGGCCGGGTGATCGCCGAGGGCACCCCGGACGCGCTGTGCCGCGACGGCGCCGAGTCCACCGTGCGCTTCGACGCCCCGCCCGGGCTCGACCTCACGGTCCTGCTCAAGGAGCTGCCCGAGGGCGCCACCGCCGCCGAGACCTCCCCCGGCAGCTACCGCGTCGAGGCGCCGGTCGACCCGCGGCTGCTGGCCACCGTCACCGCCTGGTGCGCGGCCGCCGGGATCCTGCCCGAACGGCTCGCGGTGCAGCGCCGCAGCCTCGAAGACGTCTTCCTCGACCTGACCGGACGGGACCTGCGTTCATGACGACCACCGACCCCACCGACTACGCGCCGCGGCCCGGTGCCGCGCCGGTCGGCCGGATGCTGCTCGCGCAGACCGCGTTCGAGACCCGGATGCTGCTGCGCAACGGTGAGCAGCTGCTGCTCACCGTGGTCATCCCGACGGTGCTGCTGGTGCTCTTCTCCGCCATCGACATCGTCGCCGTCGAGGGCCCCGGCAAGCGGGTCGACTTCCTGGCCCCCGGACTGCTCGCGCTCGCGGTGATGTCCACCGCGTTCACCGGCCAGGCCATCGCCACCGGCTTCGAGCGCCGCTACGGCGTGCTGAAGCGCCTGGGCGCCAGCCCGCTCCCCCGCTGGGCGCTGCTCACCGCGAAGACCGGCTGCGTCCTGGTCACCGAGGCACTCCAGGTGGTGCTGCTGTCGGTGATCGCCCTGGCCCTCGGCTGGTCCCCCCAGGGCAACCCGCTCAGCGTCCTGGCCCTGCTCGTCCTCGGCACCGCCGCCTTCTCCGGCCTCGGCCTGCTCATGGCCGGCACCCTGCGCGCGGAGGCCACCCTGGCCGCCGCCAACCTGGTCTTCATCCTGCTGCTGCTGGCCGGCGGGGTGATCGTCCCGCTCTCCAAGTTCCCCGCCGCCGTCCAGTCCGCGCTGGAGCTCCTCCCGATCGCCGCCCTCTCCGACGGCCTCCGCTCCGTCCTCCAGACCGGCGCCGCCACCCCCTGGGCCGACCTCGGCATCCTCGCCGCCTGGTCCGCCCTCGCCCTCACCGCCGCCGCCCGCTTCTTCCGCTGGGAGTAGCGGCCCGGCGGTGAACGACGGGACGGCCCCCGGCTCATGGATGAGCCGGGGGCCGTCGTCGTGGTGGTCCGGTGCGCCGGTGCTCCGGTCAGCCCTCGGTGCTGGTGCCGCGGCGGCGGCGGGTGAGCAGGACGAGGGCGCCGCCGAGGAGGACCACTCCGCCGCCGACGGCCGCGATGACCGGGGTGGCGTCGCTGCTACCGGTCTGCGCGAGGGCCGGTGCGGCCGGGGTGCGGGTCGGCGTCGGGGTCGGCGTGGGAGTCGGGGTCGGGGTCGGGGTCGCCGTGCGGGTGGGCGTCGGGGTCGGGGTCGGCGTCGCCGTGCGGGTGGGCGTCGGCGTGGGCGTCGGCGTCGGGGTGGGGGTGGGGGTCCGCGTCGGCGTGGGCGTCGGGGTCGGGGTCGGCGTGGGAGTCGGCGTCGGCGTAGGCGTGGGCGTCGGCGTGGGCGTCGGCGTCGGGGTCGGGGTCTCGCAGACCGGGATCGTCTTGGTCTCGGTCTTGTTCCAGTCCTTGTTCTTCGGGTCCTCGGTGGTGGTCACCACGAGCGTGGCCTCGACCGGCGCGCTGTGCGCGGCCACCGGGAAGGTCTGGTGGAACTCCTTGCCGAACACCTGCTGGTCGAGCAGCTTCGCCCCGCCGACGGTCAGGCTGACGACGTTCTTGATGTTCGTGTCGGGGCTGTAGTTGGTCAGGTCGACCGCGATCTTGTCGCAGGTCACCTGCCAGGTCGGCACATGGGCCAAGGCACTGGTCGCCAGCACCACCGGCAGCAGCACCGCGGCCGCCGCCGTTCCCGCGATCGCCACGCCGGTTCCGGTCACTGTCTGCCGCCGCTGTCGCGCCATCTCGTTTGTCCCCTCCGAACGGTCTTGTGCAGCAGGCGCGTTGAGTGGAACAGCGGTGGCCCGCTACGACTGTCCGGGGGACTCTACCGGCACCCCCGTACCCCTCCACACCCCGCTGCGCGGCCGGATTCACTCTTTCCGTCCGCACCCTCTTGTGCATCGGCAGCCCATCACACCCACTGCCTCGGACGACACCGCTTCGGCCAACTTGAAATGAACTCTGTCACAGTGGCCGAAAAGCGCGACCCCCGGTGATCGTTCGCGATNNACCGGGGGTGCCTGATCGGGCAATCCGGATCAGTTCCGTGCCATCCTGCGACGGGCTCAGACCTGGCCGGCCGCCTTGCGCCGACGCGCGACCAGGACCAGCGCGCCACCGGCGGCGGTGACCACCGCGCCGCCGATCGCCAGCGGCACGACCGGGCCGGAGCCGGTGTGGGCGAGGTCGCCCCCGGCGTTGGCCTGGGCCGACGGGCTCGCCGAGGCGCCCGGCACGGCCGCCGCGCCGGACGCGGAGGCCGACGGGCTCGCCGAGGCGCCGGCGGACGGCTTGGCCGTACCCGACGGGGACGGGCTGCCCGAAACGCCCGGCGTCACGGACGGACCGGGGGTGCCGGGGGTACCCGGGGTGGCCGGCGGCGTGCTCGGCGTCCCGGTGGTGCCCGGGGTGGCCGGCGTCGACGGCGTGGTGGTGGCGGACGGCGTGCCGGTCGGCACCACCACCGGCGGCGTGGTGGCCGGGGTGGTCGGCGGCGTGGTCGGCGGCACGACGGGCGGCAGGCAGCCGGTGAACGGGTAGTGGTGCGTCTCCGCACCGCCCTTGCCGGTCAGCGACTTGACGATGACCGAGCCGTTCACCGGGGCGGCCGAGCCGAGGTCGAACGCGGCGTTCGGCGCCAGCACGGTGCCGGACCAGGCGGCCGTGCTGCTCTTGACCACCTTGGTGGCGGTCGGGAAGTTCCAGAGCAGCTTGGAGCGGATGGCGCCGCCGTGCGCGCTCTGCAGCTTGTCGTCCAGGACGTAGGCCTTCTTGCCCTCGTCCCACAGGTGGAAGCCGGTGGTCTTCGCGGCGGCCTGGTCGTACGACGAGCCGGTCACGGTGACCACGGTGACCGCGCCGGCCGGCACCTTCACGAAGATGTCGGTGGCGCCCTGCAGGGTGGCGGCGGAGACCGTGAAGCTGTTGAACTTCGCGTCACCGCTGGTGAGGTGGAGCTCCTTGCCCTTGGCCTCGACCGTGGCGCCGGCGGTCTGCGGCAGCCCCGCCAGCGTGGTGGCCACGGAGCGCGCCTTGGCGAACTCGGCGGCGAAGTCGATCGGCGACTTGCCCTGGCCGACGGCGCCCTGGTGGGCCTGGATCACGTCGGCTTCGGTCTTCGAGCCGTAGACGCCGTTGCCCTTCATCACCTGGGTGTTGTGGCCGGTCAGCTTGCCGGCGACGACCAGGGCGTTGCCGCCGGGCAGTGCCTTCACCTGGTCCGAGGTCAGCTCCTGGCCGACCGAGAAGCCGCCGGTGAAGTCGGCGTTGCCGCCGACCGCCACCGCACCCTCGGCGTCCGGCGTATGGGTGTCGTCACCCTCGACGAACTCACCGTAGAGGTTGGCGACCCCGAGGCTCAGGCACTGGTTCGGGTCGGCCGCGTGGGCGGTGGCCGGGGCTACGAGCCCGGCCAGTACGAGTGATCCACCGAGCGCGAGCGCCGCGGTGGGAACGGATATGCGCATGTGCAGGTTCTCCGCTTACGTGCGGGGGGTGGGAGGGGTCCACCTGAAAAAGGTATGGACCAACCCGCACTCTTTCGGCCAAATGGGTGATTGGTCAAGACCATTGCCCGCGTTGCCCGAACAGTCCTTTTTGCTCCATCTTTACGGTCCATGGGTTTACCGCTAAGTCGACATGGGAAAGCTGGCCCGTTCGGTCGGAACGACGGCGTCCGCCCCGCTCCAAGATCGCCTGTAAGGCCGCATACCATGGACGCCGTGCCTAACACCACCCCCTTCTCCCTGCTCGCCGAGCGCTGGCAGCCCTCCGCCGCCGTGGTCAAGCGCGCCGCGTTCGCCGCGCTGGTGATGAGCGTGGTGATCGTCGTCACCGGCGGTGCCGTCCGCCTCACCGCCTCCGGCCTCGGCTGCACCACCTGGCCGCGCTGCACCGACGAGAGCCTCACCCCGACCGCCGAGATGGGCTTCCACGGCGTCATCGAGTTCGCCAACCGGATGCTCACCTACGTGCTGAGCGCCGCCGTCGGCTGGGCGATCCTCGCCGCCCGCTGCCACCGGCCCTACCGGCGCGGCCTGACCAGGCTCGGCTGGGCGCAGTTCTGGCTGGTGATGAGCAACGCCGTGCTCGGCGGCATCACCGTGCTGACCGGCCTCAACCCCTACACCGTGGCGCTGCACCTGATCGCCGCGATGGCCCTGGTCTGGGTCGCGACGCTGATGTGGGAGCGCGCCAAGGAGGGCGACGGCCCGGCCCGCCCGCTGGTGGCCGAGCCCATCAAGCGGCTGAGCTACGTCCTGGTCGGCGTGATCGGCCTGCTGGTCGCCGCCGGCACCCTGGTCACCGGCGCCGGCCACCACCCGGGCACGCCCAAGGACAACAAGATGGTCCCGCGCATCCCGCTGGACTACGACCGCCTCGCCCAGGCCCACGCCGACCTGGCCTTCGTCTCGATCGGCCTGTCCATCGCGGTGATCTTCGTCTTCGCCGCCGTCAAGGTCCCGCCGGCCGCCAAGGCCCGGGCCCGCGAACTGCTGATCGGCCTGCTGCTCCAGGGCGTGATCGGCTTCGTCCAGTACTTCACCGACGTCCCCGAACTGCTGGTCGGCCTCCACATGCTGGGCGCCACCCTGATCTGGATCGCCGCCCTGCGCATCCCCCTCGCCCTGCGCACCCGCGAGGCCACCCCGGCGGACGCCGCCGCCGTCCGCGCCCCCGAGCCCGCCGCCGTCTGACGGTCCCGGACATCGCGAAGGGCCCCGGTCACGTCGACCGGGGCCCTTCGGCGTGCGCCGTCCGGGGAAGGGGCGTCAGCCGCCGATCTGCAGGCCGGCCATGCGCTTCCACTCGTAGGCGCCGGTCCTCACCTTCAGGGCCAGCTCGCCCTCGAAGTCGTCGTGCAGGGTGACGCCGGCCAGCTCGGCGGCCCGGCGGCCGATCGCGTAGCTGGGCGCGACCTGGTCGCCCCAGGTGCCGTCCGCGCCGACCACCACGATCCGGGTGGCGACCGCGCCGACGTACTCGACGACACCGTCGGCGCCGCCGCCGTGCCGCTCGGCGAAGGCGGTCAGGTTCTTGGCGATGCGCTTGGCACGGCGCTCGGCGCGGGCGTCCGGCGCGGCGGGGGTGGCGGTCTCTGCGCTGCTCATGCCCGCATGCTACCCAGCGGTAGGGGTACTGGCGACGGGAGCGCCGTGTGCACCGGGCCACATACTGAGGGGGTGACCTTCGACGGCTGGCCGGCCGAGGCGCTCGACTTCTACGAGCACCTTGAGGCCGACAACTCCAAGACCTTCTGGCAGTCCCACAAGGACCGGTACGAGCACGCGGTGCGGGAGCCGATGGAGCTGCTGCTCGCCGAGCTGGAGCCCGAGTTCGGGCCGGGCAAGATCTTCCGCCCCAACCGCGACGTCCGGTTCAGCGCCGACAAGTCCCCGTACAAGACCCACATCGGCGCCCATCTGCGGGCCGGCGGCTACGTCCAGCTCTCCGCCGACGGTCTGGCGTGCGGCAACGGGCTGTACCAGCTCGCGGCCGACCAGCTGGAGCGCTACCGGGCCGCGGTCGCCGAGGACGTCTCCGGCGCCGGGCTGGAGCGGGTGGTCGCCCGGGTCCGCCGGGCGGGCCCCGAGGTGGTCGGCCTGGACTCGCTGAAGTCCGCCCCGCGCGGCTACCCCAAGGACCACCCCCGGATCGGGCTGCTGCGCCACAAGGGGCTGATCGCCTGGCAGGAGTGGGCCCCCGAGCCCTGGCTGGGCACCCGCGCGGCGTACGACCGGATCACCGGCTTCCTGCGCGCCTCGCAGCCGCTCAAGGACTGGCTGGACGACCACGTCGGCCCGTCGGAGCTCCCCGGCCGCTGAGCGGGCGACGAACGCCGAGCGGGCCACGAATCGCTGAGCGGGCGACGAAAAAGGCCCCGGTCGGATCGACCGGGGCCTTCTTCAGCGGCTCACTTCACGAACGGATCCACCGCGATCACCACGAACAGCAGCGTCAGGTAGGTGATCGACCAGTGGAACAGCCGCATCTCCTTGAGCTTGGCGCCCACCACACCGGCCTTGGCCCGCCCGTACAGCGCGTGCGCCTCCTTGAGCCAGGCCGCGCCGAGCAGCACCGCCGCCACCGGGTAGAGCCAGCTGGTGTCGGCCAGCGGCCACAGCAGCAGCGAGACGCCCACCATCACCCAGGAGTAGGCGACGATCTGCTTGGCGACCGCCAGGTTGCCCTTGACCACCGGCAGCATCGGCACCCCGGCCCGGGCGTAGTCCTCGCGGACCTTCATCGACAGCGGCCAGTAGTGCGGCGGCGTCCAGAAGAAGATCACCAGGAAGAGCACCAGCGCCGACCAGGAGACCGAGTTGGTGACGGCCGCCCAGCCGACGAAGACCGGCATGCAGCCGGCGATCCCGCCCCAGACGATGTTCTGCGCGGTGCGCCGCTTGAGCCCCAGCGTGTAGACGAACACGTAGAAGAGGAGGGCGCCGAGCGCCAGCGCCGAGGACAGCCAGTTGACCAGGACGCCCAGCCAGACCGTCGACAGGACGCCGAGCGCGATGCCGAACACCAGCGCCTCGCGCGGCGAGACCATGCCGGTGACGATCGGCCGGCGCTCGGTCCGCGACATCACCGCGTCGATGTCGCGGTCGATGTACATGTTGAGGGCGTTGGCGCCGCCCGCCGAGAGGTACCCGCCGAGGACCACCTTCAGCACCAGCAGCAGGTCCGGCACGCCGCGCTCCGCGAGGAACATCACCGGCACCGTGGTGATCAGCAGCAGCTCGATGATCCGCGGTTTGGTCAGTGCGACGAAGGCGCCGACACGGGCCCCGAACGGCCGTTGCGCAGGCGTCGCCCCGGTGACCCCGGCGGGACGGGATTCGACGGCGGTCACTAACACCCCAACTGAAGATGAATCCTCACAGGCGGCCACCGGAACGTTGTCTCCCGAATCGTCCGCTCTGCGCGTACCACGCCACCTTAGACGCTCCATATCTCCCCACCGGCCCCGGGGTGCCCCGGCGAGGCGGAACGCACACCCCCGGGTGAACCCCACCGCCCCGACCTGGAACGTCGCCGGCGCGGGCCCCCGCGCGGCCGCCGCACCCCCCTCCCGCACCCCGGAGAGGCGAACGGGGCGGATCCGGGCGAGGGTGGACAAAGGGGCCGGCCGTGCCGACGCGCGGTCGTCCACGGACCGTCCGGGGAATGACGGCCAACATGCCTGAGTTGTCCCACCACGGAGGGTGAGCCACGGCCCGGACGGTAGGCTCGCCCACAGAAGCGGGATCTACCCTCCGTGACCGGCACCACCACAGCGTCCGGCCCCAGCGACGTGGCCGACCCGGTCCCTCACGGGGTCACTCTTCACCATGGAAGGAGCCCTGAGACAGGGTGAGCACGACGCCGAATGCATTCGAGTGGTCGGACCTCGACGAGCGGACCGTCGACACGGCCCGGGTCCTGGCGATGGACGCGGTTCAGAAGGTCGGCAACGGACACCCCGGGACCGCGATGTCCCTGGCCCCGGCCGCCTACCTGATCTTCCAGCGCTTCCTGCGCCACGACCCGACCGATCCGTCCTGGGTCGGCCGTGACCGGTTCGTCCTCTCCCCCGGTCACACCAGCCTGACGCTTTACACCCAGCTCTACTTCTCCGGCTACGGCCTGGAGCTCGACGACCTCAAGGCGTTCCGGGTGGCGGGCAGCCGCACCCCGGGCCACCCCGAGCACGGCCACACCGCCGGCGTCGAGACCACCACCGGCCCGCTCGGCCAGGGCATCGCCAACGCCGTGGGCATGGCGATGGCCGCCCGCTTCGAGCGCGGCCTGTTCGACCCGGACGCCCCGGCCGGCGAGTCGCCCTTCGACCACACCGTCTGGGCCGTCGTCTCCGACGGCGACCTGGAGGAGGGCATCTCCGCCGAGGCCTCCTCGCTGGCCGGCCACCAGAAGCTCGGCAACCTGGTCGCGGTGTACGACGACAACCACATCTCGATCGAGGGCGACACCGAGACCGCCTTCTCCGAGGACGTCCTCAAGCGCTACGAGGCGTACGGCTGGCACGTCCAGCGGGTCACCCCGAAGTCCAACGGCGACATCGACGTGGCCGCGCTCGCCGAGGCGCTGGCCGCCGCGAAGGCCGAGACCTCCCGCCCGTCGATGATCGCCATGCGCACGATCATCGCCTGGCCGGCGCCGGACGCCCAGAACACCGCCAAGGCCCACGGCTCCGCGCTCGGCGCCGCCGAGATCGCCGCCACCAAGAAGGTCCTGGGCTTCGACCCGGAGAAGACCTTCGAGGTCAGCGACCAGGTCATCGAGCACGCCCGGCTGGTCGTCAAGCGCGGCAAGGCCGCCCGCGCCGAGTGGCAGCGGTCCTTCGACGCCTGGCGCGCCGCCAACCCGCACCGCTCCGCCGAGTTCGACCGCATCGAGGCCGGCGAGCTGCCCGACGGCTGGAAGAAGACCCTCCCGGTCTTCGAGGCCGGCAAGGACGTCGCCACCCGCAAGGCCAGCGGCGAGACCCTCAAGGCGCTCGGCGCGGTGATCCCGGAGCTGTGGGGCGGCTCGGCCGACCTCGCCGAGTCCAACCTCACCACCATCGACGAGGACAGCTCCTTCCTCCCCGAGGGCAACCCGCTGAAGACGGCCGGCCCCTTCGGCCGCACCATCCACTTCGGCATCCGCGAGCACGCCATGGGCTCCACCATGAACGGCATCGCCCTGCACGGGAAGACCCGCGTCTACGGCGGCACCTTCCTGGTCTTCGCCGACTACATGCGCCCGGCCGTCCGCCTGGCCGCCCTGATGAAGCTGCCGGTCACCTACGTGTGGACGCACGACTCCATCGGCCTCGGCGAGGACGGCCCGACCCACCAGCCGGTCGAGCACCTGGCCTCGCTGCGCGCCATCCCGGGCCTGACCGTGGTCCGCCCGGCCGACGCCAACGAGACCGCCGTCGCCTGGCGCACGATCATCGAGCGGCAGACCACCCACCCCGGCCCGGTCGGCCTGGCGCTCACCCGCCAGAACGTCCCGACCTTCGACCGCTCCTCCCACGGCAGCGCCGAGGACACCGCCAAGGGCGGCTACGTCCTGGCCGAGGCCTCCACCGGCACCCCGCAGGTGATCCTGCTCGGCACCGGTTCCGAGGTCCAGCTGGCCGTCAAGGCCCGCGAGGTCCTGGAGGCCGAGGGCATCGCCACCCGGGTCGTCTCGCTGCCGTCCTTCGAGTGGTTCCAGGAGCAGGACCAGGCCTACCGCGACAGCGTGCTGCCGCCGTCGGTCAAGGCCCGCGTCTCGGTCGAGGCCGGCATCGCCCAGGGCTGGCGCGAGCTGGTCGGCGACCACGGCCGGATCGTCTCGCTGGAGCACTTCGGCGCCTCCGCCGACTACAAGGTGCTCTTCGAGGAGTTCGGCATCACCGCCGAGCGCGTGGTCGCCGAGGCCCACAACGCGCTGCGCTCGCTCGAAGCCGTCAGCCGCTAGCGGCACCGGGCCGGGGCGCCGACCGCACAC
>NZ_BAAAKJ010000021.1:27272-30996 GCF_039527695.1 Kitasatospora putterlickiae | reverse complement strand
ACACCACCCCACAGCAGAAGAAGTAAAGGGACGGAAGCACCATGACTGACGCACTGAAGCGCCTCAGCGACGAAGGCGTGGCGATCTGGCTCGACGACCTCAGCCGCAAGCGGCTGAACACCGGGAACCTCGCCGAGCTGGTGCAGCACAAGCACGTGGTGGGCGTGACCACCAACCCGACCATCTTCCAGAAGGCCATCGGCGGCGGCGACAACTCCTACGACGGCCAGCTGCGCGACCTCGCCGTCCGCAAGGTCACCACCGACGAGGCCGTCCGCATGATCACCACCTCGGACGTGCGGGACGCCGCCGACGTGCTGCGCCCGGTCTACGACGCGTCCAACGGCCGCGACGGCCGGGTCTCCATCGAGGTCGACCCGCGGCTCGCCCACGAGACCGCCGCCACGGTGGCCGAGGCCAAGCAGCTGTGGTGGCTGGTCGACCGCCCGAACGTGTTCATCAAGATCCCCGCCACCAAGGCCGGCCTGCCCGCGATCGCCGAGGTCATCGGCAAGGGCATCAGCGTCAACGTCACGCTGATCTTCTCGCTGGAGCGCTACAAGGCGGTCATCGAGGCCTACCTGACCGGCCTGGAGGCCGCCAAGGCCAAGGGCCTGGACCTCTCCCAGATCGAGTCGGTCGCTTCCTTCTTCGTCTCCCGCGTCGACACCGAGATCGACAAGCGCCTGGACAAGATCGGCGGCGACGCCAGGAACCTCCGCTCCAAGGCCGCCCTGGCCAACGCCCGCCTGGCCTACCAGGCGTACGAGGAGGTCTTCGGCAGCGTCGACGGCAAGACCGTCGGCAGCGCCCGCTGGACGGCCCTGGAGGCCGCCGGCGCCAAGCCGCAGCGCCCGCTCTGGGCCTCCACCGGCGTCAAGGACCCGGCCCTGCCGGACACCCTGTACGTCACCGAGCTGGTCGCGCCCGGCACCGTCAACACGATGCCCGAGGCCACCCTGGACGCCACCGACGACCACGGCGTGGTCACCGGCGGCACCATCGTCCCGAACTACGCCGACGCCAAGGCCGTGATGGACGCCATCGCCGCCGCGGGCGTGGACTACGACGACGTGGTCCAGGTGCTGGAGGACGAGGGCGTGGAGAAGTTCGAGCAGTCCTGGAACGAGCTGCTCGACACCGTCACCGCCTCGCTCGCGTCGTTCGCCGGCGAGAAGTGACCCCTGCTCACAGCGCACGAAAGCGGAGCCCATCAAGTGAGCACTGATTTCCCCGAGTTGGCACCGGATTCGGACGCGGACAACCTCCCGTCGGCCCCCGTCAACCCGCTTCGCGACCCCTCCGACCGGCGGCTCCCGCGCATCGCGGGGCCGTCCGGCCTGGTCATCTTCGGGGTCACCGGTGACCTGTCCCGCAAGAAGCTGATGCCGGCCATCTACGACCTGGCCAACCGCGGCCTGCTGCCGCCGGGCTTCTCGCTCGTCGGCTTCGCCCGCCGCGAGTGGAAGGACGAGGACTTCGCCCAGGAGGTCCACGACGCGGTCAAGGAGCACGCCCGCACCCCCTTCCGCGAGGAGGTGTGGCAGCAGCTCGCCAAGGGCATGCGCTTCGTCCACGGGACCTTCGACGACGACGACGCCTTCGACAAGCTCCGCGAGACCATCCAGGAGCTGGACAAGGCGCAGGGCACCGGCGGCAACTTCGCCTTCTACCTGTCCGTCCCGCCGAAGTTCTTCCCCACCGTCGTCCAGCAGCTCAAGAAGCACGGCCTGGCCGACCCCCCGAACGGATCCTGGCGGCGCGCCGTCATCGAGAAGCCGTTCGGCCACGACCTGGAGTCCGCCCAGGAGCTGAACCGGATCGTCCACGAGGTCTTCCCCCGGGACGAGGTCTTCCGGATCGACCACTACCTGGGCAAGGAGACCGTCCAGAACATCCTGGCGCTCCGCTTCGCCAACCAGATGTTCGAGCCGATCTGGAACCGGTCGTACGTCGACCACGTGCAGATCACCATGGCCGAGGACATCGGCATCGGCGGCCGGGCCGGCTACTACGACGGCATCGGCTCGGCCCGTGACGTCATCCAGAACCACCTGCTCCAGCTGATGGCGCTCACCGCCATCGAGGAGCCGGCGTCCTTCCACCCGAAGGCGCTGGTGGCCGAGAAGCTCAAGGTGCTGAGCGCCGTCAAGCTCCCGGCCGACCTCGTCCGGCACACCGTGCGCGGCCAGTACACGGCCGGCTGGCAGGGCGGCGAGGAGGTCGGCGGCTACCTCGACGAGGACGGCATCAACCCGGACTCCAAGACCGACACCTACGCGGCCATCAAGCTGGAGATCAACAACCGCCGCTGGGCGGGCGTGCCGTTCTACCTGCGCACCGGCAAGCGGCTGGGCCGCCGGGTCACCGAGATCGCGGTGGTCTTCCAGCGCGCCCCGTACCTGCCGTTCGACTCCTACGCCACCGAGGAGCTGGGGCAGAACGCCCTGGTCATCCGGGTGCAGCCGGACGAGGGCGTCACCGTGCGGTTCGGCTCCAAGGTGCCGGGCACCTCCTTCGAGGTCCGGGACGTCACGATGGACTTCGCCTACGGCGAGTCCTTCACCGAGTCCTCCCCGGAGGCGTACGAGCGGCTCATCCTCGACGTGCTGCTCGGCGACGCCAACCTCTTCCCCCGTCACCAGGAGGTCGAGCTCTCCTGGCAGATCCTCGACCCGATCGAGAAGTACTGGGACACCCACGGCAAGCCCGCCGAGTACCCGGCCGGCACCTGGGGCCCGGCCGAGGCGGACGAGATGCTCGCACGAGACGGCAGGAGCTGGCGCCGGCCATGAAGATCGACCTCACGAACACCACGTCCGGCAAGATCAACGGGGCTCTCATGGAGGCCCGCCGGGGCAGTGGTGCCACCGCCGCCGGCATGGTGCTCACGCTGGTGATCGTCACCGACGAGGGCAGCGCCTACGACGCCCTCAAGGCGGCCAACGACGCCTCCCGCGAGCACCCCTCGCGCACCCTGGCGGTCATCAAGCGCGCCGGGCGCTCGCCCCGGGCCCGCGCCGAGACCCGCCTGGACGCCGAGATCCTGGTCGGCTCGGACGCCGGCTCCGGCGAGACGGTCATCCTGCGGATGCACGGCGAACTCGCCGCGCACGCCCAGTCGGTCGTCCTGCCGCTGCTGCTGCCGGACGCCCCGGTGGTGGTCTGGTGGCCGGAGAACGCGCCGCTGCACCCGGCCCAGGACCCGCTGGGCGCGCTCGCCCAGCGCCGGATCACCGACGCGGTCACCGCCGAGTCCCCGGTCGGCCAGCTCGCCCAGCGGGCCCAGAGCTACACCCCGGGCGACACCGACCTGGCCTGGACCCGGATCACCGGCTGGCGCTCGATGCTGGCCGCCGCGCTGGACCAGCGGCCGTCCACGATCACCGCCGCGGCGGTCGAGGGCGAGTCGTACAACCCCAGCGTCGAGCTGCTCGGCCTGTGGCTGCACACCCGGCTGCACGTGCCGGTCGAGCGGGTCGTCACCAACGGCCCGGGCATCACCGCGGTGCACCTGCGCACCAAGGACGGGGACATCACCCTGGACCGCCCGGACGGCCTGATGGGCACGCTCTCCATGCCAGGCTCGCCGGACCGCCAGGTCGCGCTCAAGCGGCGCGAGACCTCGGAGCTGATCGCCGAGGAGCTGCGCCGGCTCGACCCGGACGACATCTACGCGGCGGCCGTGCGCACGCCGGTGGACCGGCTCAAGGAGCCGGACGAC
>NZ_BAAAKJ010000021.1:16160-27265 GCF_039527695.1 Kitasatospora putterlickiae | reverse complement strand
ACGAGGCCGCCGCGACGCCCGCCCAGGACGGCGGGCAGGCCGCCGGGGCGGCCTCCGGCACCACGAAGAAGGCGGCCGCCAAGCGCGGCGCCAAGAAGGCGGACGCATGACCGCGGCCACCCCGCAGCTGGTCGTCCACCGGGACAAGGAGCTGATGGCCCAGGCGGCCGCGGCCCGGCTGATCACCCGGATCGTGGACGCCCAGGCCGCCCGCGGCACCGCCTCGGTGGTGCTGACCGGCGGACGCAACGGCAACGCCCTGCTGGCCGCGATCGCCGCCTCCCCGGCGCGCGACGCGGTCGACTGGGCGCGGCTGGACCTCTGGTGGGGCGACGAGCGGTTCCTGCCCTCCGCCGACCCGGAGCGCAACGCCGTGCAGGCCCGCGCCGAGCTGCTGGACGCCGTCCCGCTCGACCCGGCGCGGGTGCACGAGATGCCCGCCTCGGACGGCGTCGACGGCTCGGACGTCGACGCCGCCGCGGCCCGCTACGCGCAGGAGCTGGCGAAGGCGGCCGGCCCGGGCGACCGGGGCGGCGTCCCGGCCTTCGACGTGCTGCTGCTCGGCGTCGGCCCGGACACCCATGTCGCCTCGCTCTTCCCGGAGCACCCGGGCGTGCGGGAGACCGAGCTGACGGTGATCGGCGTGCGCGGCGCGCCCAAACCACCGCCGACCCGGATCTCGCTCACCCTCCCGGCCATCCGCGCCGCCCGCGAGGTGTGGCTGCTGGCGGCCGGCGAGGACAAGGCGGGCGCGGTGGCGGTGGCCCTGTCCGGCCCGGGCGAGCTGCAGGCGCCCGCCTCCGGCGCGCACGGCACCGGCCGCACCCTGTGGCTGCTGGACCGCGCCGCGGCGTCCCAACTGCCGCCCCAGCTGTACCCCCCGGCCTCGGCCTGAGGCACGGACGACAGAAGGGGCGCCACCCGTTCCACACGGGTGGCGCCCCTTCTGTCTTCTGTCGTTCTCGCAGTTGCCCGTCTCGCCCCCAGGCGCTCCGATCCGGCGCGCGACGGGGTCAGATCTCGCCGCGGAGCTTGGCCAGCGCCTCCGCGAGGATCGCCTCACCGTCGGCGTCGGTGCGCCGCTCGCGGACGTAGGCGAGGTGGGTCTTGTACGGCTCGTTGCGGGACGGCGCGGGCGGGTTGTGCTCGTCCTGGCCGGCCGGGAAGCCACAGCGCGGACAGTCCCAGGTCTCCGGGATCACCGCTTCGGCGGCGAAGCTCGGCCGGGTCTCGTGCTTGTTCGCGCACCAGAAGGAGATCCGGTTGCGGGGGGCGGATTCGCCGCGCTCCGCCTCGCCCATCGGGCCGGCTCCGACCCTGCTGCCACGGATGGCGTTGCCACTTGCCACGGTCTGACTCCCCTGCGTGCTGGTGCGCCGACGCGCGCGACGCGCGTCGGTGGCGAAAGTCGTCCTAGTGTAAGCAGGAGTTAAGCATGCGCCACCACCGGCTCCGCCCCGGACCTTTCAAGGATAGGCCGCGGGGCGACGGGGCGTCAGAGTTATGTCATCCCTTGTACTTCATGACCAGACCGAGCACCACGAGGGAGGCGAACCAGCCGAGGCCGACCACGATCGTGATGCGGTCCAGGTTGCGCTCGGCCACCGCCGAGCCGCCGCCGGTGGACATCGCGCCGCCACCGAACATGTCCGACAGGCCACCGCCCTTCCCCTTGTGCAGCAGCACCAGGAGGATCATCAGCAGGCTGAAGACGATCAGGGCAATCGAGAACCCGAGAACCACGACGGGACCAACTCTCTCGTATCTTCGGCGAAGGGGCCGGACCACGGGTGGTCCGGCCCCAAAGCCTACGTTGCTGCGGCGGCGTTAGCCTACTGCCTGCTCACGGTACCGCACGATCTTGACGAACTCCTCGGCGTCCAGCGAGGCTCCGCCGATCAGGCCGCCGTCGATGTCGGGCTTGGCCATCAGGCCGGCCGCGCTCGACGACTTCACCGAACCGCCGTAGAGCACCCGGACCTTGCCGGCCAGCTCGGCGTCGTACAGCTCGGCCAGCCGCGCGCGGATGGCGGCGCAGACCTCCTGGGCGTCCTCGGGGGTCGCCACCTCGCCGGTGCCGATCGCCCAGACCGGCTCGTAGGCGACCACGACGGACTCGGCCTGCGCGGCCGGAACGTCCTGCAGGGCGCCGTCGAGCTGGGCCAGCGTGTGCTCGACGTGGGTGCCGGCCTTGCGGACCTCCAGCGGCTCGCCGACGCACAGGATCGGGGTGATCCCGCTGCGGTAGGCGGCCTTGACCTTGGCGTTGACGATCTCCTCGTTCTCGCCGTGGTACTGGCGGCGCTCCGAGTGGCCGATCACCGCGTAGGCGCACTTCAGCTTGGCCAGCATCGGGCCGGAGACCTCGCCGGTGTAGGCACCGCCGTCGTGCTGCGAGATGTCCTGCGAGCCGTACTTGATCTTCAGCTTGTCGCCGTCGACCAGGGTCTGCACCGAGCGGAGGTCGGTGAACGGCACCAGGACGGCCACCTCGACCGCCGCGTAGTCCTTGTCGGCCAGCGCGAAGGCCAGCTTCTGGGTGTGCTGGATGGCCTCAAGGTGGTTGAGGTTCATCTTCCAGTTGCCCGCCATCAGCGGGAGACGCTCAGTCATGCGTGATTCAGCCTTCCAGGGCGGTGAGACCGGGGAGCCGCTTGCCCTCCAGGTACTCCAGGCTCGCGCCACCGCCGGTCGAGATGTGCCCGAACTTCGTCTCGTCGAAGCCCAGGATGCGGACGGCCGCGGCGGAGTCCCCGCCGCCGACCACGGAGAACGCGTCACTGTCGAGCAGGCCCTGCGCGACGGCCGCGGTGCCGCCGGCGAAGTCCGGGTGCTCGAAGACGCCCATCGGGCCGTTCCAGAACACGGTCTTCGCGTCGGCCAGCTTCTCCGCGAACAGCTCGCGGCTCTCCGGGCCGATGTCCAGGCCCAGCTGGTCGGCCGGGATCGCGTCCGCGGCGACGACCGAGTAGGTGGCCGGGGCCTTGGTCTTGACGTCCGGGAACCCGGTGGAGACCAGGACGTCCGTCGGCAGGACGAACTCGACGCCCCGCTCCTTCGCCTCCGCCAGGTAGCCCTGGACGGTCGGGATCTGGTCCTCCTGCAGCAGGGAGACGCCGACCTCGTGGCCCTGGGCCTTGAGGAAGGTGAACACCATGCCGCCGCCGATCAGGATCCGGTCGGCCTTCTTCAGCAGGTTCTCGATCACGCCGACCTTGTCGGAGACCTTGGAGCCGCCGAGCACCACCACGTACGGGCTCTCGACGTCCTCGGTGAGGCGCTTGAGCACGCCCACCTCGGTGGCGATCAGGTCGCCGACCGCGTGCGGCAGCAGCGCCGGCAGGTCGAACACCGAGGCGTGCTTGCGGTGCACCGCACCGAAGCCGTCGCCCACGTAGAGGTCGGCCAGCTCGGCCAGCCGCCCGGCGAACCCGGCGCGCTCGGCGTCGTCCTTGCTGGTCTCCCCACCGTTGAAGCGCAGGTTCTCCAGCAGCGTGACCTCGCCGTCGGCCAGGGCGGCGACGGTGGCCTTCGCGCTCTCGCCCACGGTGTCGGTCGCGAAGGCGACCGGCCTGCCGAGGATCTCGCCGAGGCGGACGGCCACCGGCGCGAGGGAGAACTGCGGGTCCGGCGCGCCCTTGGGGCGGCCGAGGTGAGAGGCGACGACGACCTTCGCGCCGCGCTCGACGAGCTTGGCGATGGTCGGGGCGACGGCACGGATCCGGCCGTCGTCGGTGATCGTGCCGTCGGAAAGCGGAACGTTCAGGTCCGCGCGAACGAACACGCGCTTACCGGCGACGTCCAGATCTTCGATGGTCTTCACGGTCTTCGGTCTCCTGGCGAGATGGTGGAGCAGGGGACGACACAACGTTGTGTCGTCCATGGGGAGTTGAGGGTGCGCAGACGGAGGGCCCGGTCGGCTTCGCACATGCCTTCCGGGCCCTCCCCCCTACTTCACATCAGCTCCCGCTGCGTCAGAGCCCGGCACCGACGAGGGTGGTCAGGTTGACGAGGCGGTTCGAGTAGCCCCACTCGTTGTCGTACCAGCCGAAGATCTTGACCTGGTTGCCCTGGGCCATGGTCAGCAGCGAGTCGAAGATCGTGGAGAACGGCGAGTTCACGATGTCGGAGGAGACGATCGGGTCCTCGGTGTACTGCAGGATGCCCTTGAGGGTGGTCTCGGAGGCCTTCTTGAAGGCCTCGTTGACCTCGGCGACGGTGACGTCGCGCTCCAGGGTGACCACGAGGTCGGTGATCGAGCCGGTCGGGACCGGGACGCGCAGCGAGGTGCCGTCCAGCTTGCCCTTGAGCTCCGGCAGGACCAGCGCGGTGGCCTTGGCGGCACCGGTCGAGGTCGGGATGATGTTGAGGGCCGCGGCGCGGGCGCGACGCAGGTCCTTGTGCGGGAAGTCCAGGGTGACCTGGTCGTTGGTGTACGCGTGCACCGTGGTCATCAGACCCTTGACGATGCCGAAGCTCTCGTTCAGCACCTTCGCCAGCGGCGCCACACAGTTGGTGGTGCAGGAGGCGTTGGAGATGATGGTGTGCTTCGCGGCGTCGTACTTCTCGTCGTTGACGCCCATGACGATGGTGATGTCCTCGTCGGTGGCGGGCGCCGAGATGATGACCTTCTTGGCGCCGGCCGCGACGTGCTTCTTCGCCGCCTCGGCCTTGGTGAAGATGCCGGTCGACTCGATGACGACGTCCGCGCCCAGCTCGCCCCAGGGGAGGTTGGCCGGGTCACGCTCGGCGATGACCTTGAAGGTCTTGCCGTCGACGGTGATGCTGTCGGCGGTGTGCGACACCTCGCCCGGGAAGGTGCCCAGGATCGAGTCGTACTTGAGCAGGTGCGCCAGGGTCTTGGTGTCGGTCAGGTCGTTGACACCGACGATCTCGATGTCCGCGCCCTGGGCCTGAACCGCACGGAAAAAGTTGCGGCCGATGCGGCCGAATCCGTTGATGCCTACCCGGATCGTCACGAACCGATCTCCTCGTTAGGTACGCCGGACGCTATGCCGACGGGGTGGAATTTTGGGATGTCCCCGACCGCCTATGACCCTACCCCTCCGAGGCCGGGTAGAGCACATCAGGCGGCCGCGCAACCCCTGGCGTGGCGCGTGTTCACAACGATTCCGGGTCCGTCCGGCCTTGCCCTCCCGGGCAGTTGGTCCCGGCCCCCGCGCGAAGCCCCCGGCGGCGCCCCGTCCCACCCTCCGGACACGGCTCCGCCGGTGCCCGCAGAAGCGGACACCGGCGGAGGGACAGCAGCGGGGCGACCGGCGACGGACGTGGCCGTCGGCGTCAGTTGAGCGCCATCTCGTCGGTCAGGTTGGCCTCGGTGCTCGGCAGGCCGAGCTCGGACGCGCGCTTGTCGGCCATCGCCAGCAGCCGGCGGATCCGGCCGGCCACCGCGTCCTTGGTCAGCGGCGGGTCGGCCAGCGCGCCCAGCTCCTCCAGCGAGGCCTGCTTGTGCTGCATCCGCAGCTGGCCGGCGGCGGCCAGGTGCTCGGGCACCTCGTCGCCGAGGATCTCCAGCGCGCGCTGCACCCGGGCGCCGGCCGCGACCGCGGCCCGGGCCGAGCGGCGCAGGTTGGCGTCGTCGAAGTTGGCCAGCCGGTTGGCGGTGGCCCGCACCTCGCGGCGCATCCGGCGCTCCTCCCAGGCCAGCACCGACTCGTGCGCGCCGAGCCGGGTGAGCAGCGCGCCGATCGCGTCGCCGTCGCGGATCACCACCCGGTCGACCCCGCGCACCTCGCGGGCCTTGGCCGGGATGCCGAGCCGGCGGGCGGCGCCGACCAGGGCGAGGGCCGCCTCCGAGCCGGGGCAGGTGATCTCCAGCGAGGACGAGCGGCCGGGCTCGGTGAGCGATCCGTGTGCCAGGAAGGCGCCGCGCCAGGCGGCCTCGGCGTCACAGGTGGCCCCGGAGACCACGGCCGGGGGCAGACCGCGGATCGGGCGGCCGCGGCCGTCCACGAGGCCGGTCTGGCGGGCCAGCAGCTCGCCGTCCTTGACCACCCGGACCACGTAGCGGCTGCCGCGCCGCAGGCCGCCGGGGGCCATCACGACCAGGTCCGAGGAGTGTCCGAAGATCTCCAGCAGATCCTTGCGCAGACGCCGTGCGGCGGCTCCGGTGTCGAGCTCCGCCTCGATCACGATCCGGCCGCTCACGATGTGCAGCCCGCCCGCGAACCGCAGGATCGCCGACACCTCCGCCTTGCGGCAGCAGGCCCGGGTGACCGGGAGCCGGCTGATTTCGTCCTTCACCGCTGGAGTCATCGCCATGGCCCGATCCTTCCATGTGTCCGGAAAATCCGGTCGTACGCCGCCGCCAAGAGCTCCGGGTCGTGTCGCGGCGTGCCGTCGGTACGGGCGACCCGGCCGAGCACCAGGGCCGCTCCCATCCGCTCGGCGGCTTTTTCCAGTCCGGCCAGGTCCGCCTGGCCGAAGGCGCCACCGGTCACGGCGCGCTCGTCCACCAGGATCGCATCCACCGCGAGGTCGGGGGCGTGGTCGGCGATCACGTCCAGGTGGCGCTGCGGGGTGAAGCCCTCGGTCTCGCCGGGCTGCGGGGCCAGGTTCAGGGTGAGCAGGCGGCGGGCGCGGGTCTCCACCAGGGCCTTGGCCAGCTCGGGCACCAGCAGGTGCGGCAGCACGCTGGTGAACCAGGAGCCGGGGCCGAGCACCACCCAGTCCGCCTCCCGGACGGCGGTGACCGCCTCCGGCACGGCGGGCGGCTCGTCCGGCAGCAGCCGGACGGACTGCACGGTGCCGGAGGTGACCGCGACGTTGGCCTGGCCGCGGACGGCGGCCAGCTCGGCCGGGAAGGCCGGGTCGTGGCCGCGGACCACCGCCTCGATGTCCAGCGGCACCGCCGACATCGGCAGCACCCGGCCCTGCACGTTGAGCAGCCGGCCGACCCAGTCCAGGGCGGCGACCGGGTCGCCGAGCTTCTCCCAGAGCGCGACGATCAGCAGGTTGCCGACCGCGTGGCCGCCCAGCTCGCCGGTGCCGGTGAAGCGCTGCTGGATCACCTCGGACCAGGTGCGGCCCCAGTCGTCGTCCCCGCAGAGCGCGGCGAGCGCCTTGCGCAGGTCCCCGGGGGGCAGCACCCCGAGCTCCTCGCGGAGCCGGCCGCTGGAGCCGCCGTCGTCGGCGACGGTGACCACGGCGGTGAGGTCGCTGGTGAGCCGGCGCAGCGCGGACAGCGAGGCGGACAGGCCCTGGCCGCCGCCGAGCGCGGTGATCCGCGGGGCCTGGTTGTTCCGGGCCGCCTGGCTGGTCCGGGGGGCCGGGTGGGGACGGGAAGGGCCGGTGCGGGCCGCCCCGGAGCGGGGCCGGCCGGTCCCGGTGGACCGGGCCGGGGCCCCACTCCGGTCGGCGGTCCTGTTCTGGAACTGCCGCCCGGGCACATATCCCGTCACACCTACCTCGCGTTCCTGTCGCCCGCCGCCGGCCTCCGCCGGCGGCCCGGCAGGGCGAGGCGGCTACTCCCGTCCCATGTCACGGTGGACGAGCACCGTTTCCACTCCGTCGGCGATGAGACGCTTCGTCAGGCGCTCGGACATCGCGACACTGCGGTGCTTGCCACCGGTGCAGCCTACGGCAAGGGTCATGTAACGCTTCCCCTCGCGCCGGTAGCCCTCGGTGACGATGCGCAGCAGCTCGGCGTAGCCGTTGAGGAACTCGTTGGCGCCGGGCTGCTGGAACACGTAGTCGGCGACGTCCGCGTCGGTGCCGGTGCGGGCCCGGAGTTCGGGCACCCAGTGCGGGTTGGGCAGGAAGCGGCAGTCCACCACGAGGTCGGCGTCGACCGGCAGGCCGTACTTGAAGCCGAAGGACATCACGGTGGCCCGCAGCTCGGGCTCGTCGTGGTCGGCGAACTGGGCGTCGAGCTTGGCGCGCAGCTGGTGCACGTTGAGGTTGGAGGTGTCGATCACCAGGTCGGCCTCGCCGCGCAGCTCGCGCAGCAGGTCGCGCTCCTGGGCGATGCCGTCGACGATCCGGCCGTCGGCCTGCAGCGGGTGCGGGCGGCGCACGCTCTCGAAGCGGCGCACCAGCGCCTCGTCGGAGGAGTCCAGGAAGACGACGCGCAGCCGCACGCCGCGCTTCTCCAGCTCGTCCAGCGAGGTCAGCAGGTCGTCGAAGAACTGCCGGCCGCGGACGTCCACCACGGCGCCGATCCGGGCGACGTTGCCCTGGGAGCGGGCGCCGAGGTCGACCATGGTGGGGATGAGGGCCGGCGGCAGGTTGTCCACCACGAACCAGCCCAGGTCCTCCAGGCACTTGGCGGCGGTGGAGCGGCCCGCTCCGGACATGCCGGAGATGATCACCAGCTCCGGGGTGTTCTCTCCGCCGGCCTCGGGCCTGGCGGTCCCCCCGTAATCGGACACGGTCACTTCGGTTCCCCGCTCTCGGTGGTTCTGCTGTGGAGAACGCGCGTCGCGCGGGCATGCTTCCCCGGCTCACTCGGACGAGTGGCACGGGGGCACGCCGGCTGACGGGCGGCGTCGGCCGTCATTGCGTCTCCTGGATGGGTGCGGTCTCGGGCTCGGGCGCCGCGGGCGCCGGCTCGTCGGCGCCGTCCTCGATGATCTCGCCCGTGGCGGTGTTCACGGCGGGTGCGGCAGGTGTACGGGACGACAACGTCGCCGCAACGGTCTCCGCCGTCCGCCGGCCGATGCCGGGGACGGCGCAGAGTTCGTCGACGGTGGCCGCCCGGAGCCTCTTCAGCGAGCCGAAGTGCTTGAGCAGCGCCTGACGGCGAGTCTCGCCGAGGCCGGGGACGGAGTCCAGTTCTCCGGCGGTGAGTCGCCTGGAACGCTTGCCGCGCTGGTAGGTGATCGCGAAGCGGTGGGCCTCGTCGCGGACCCGCTGGAGCAGGTAGAGGCCCTCGCTGCTGCGCGGGAGCACGACCGGGTCGTCCTCGCCGGGCAGCCAGACCTCCTCCAGGCGCTTGGCCAGGCCGCACAGCGCGACGTCGTCGACGCCGAGTTCGTCCAGGGCCCGCCGGGCGGCGGCGACCTGGGGCTGACCGCCGTCGACGACGAGCAGCTGGGGCGGGTAGGCGAAGCGCTTGGGGCGGCCCTCCTCGGTGCGCGGGCCGTCCTGCTCCGGGCCCTCGTCCTCGGGGACGGCCCACTCGCCGGTCTGCTCGCGCTCCTGGAGGTAGCGGCGGAAGCGGCGGCTGATCACCTCGTGCATCGAGCGGACGTCGTCCTGGCCCTCGAAGCCCTTGATCTGGAAGCGGCGGTACTCGCTCTTGCGGGCCAGACCGTCCTCGAAGACGACCATGGAGGCGACCACGTCCTCGCCCTGGAGGTGGGAGATGTCGAAGCACTCGATGCGCAGCGGGACGCTGTCCAGTTCGAGCGCGTCGGCGATCTCCTGGAGGGCGCGGCTGCGGGTGGTGAGGTCGGAGGCGCGCTTGGTCTTGTGCAGCGCGAGCGCCTGTTGGGCGTTGCGCTGCACGGTGGCCATCAGGTCCTTCTTGTCGCCGCGCTGCGGGATGCGCAGGTCGACCTGGGCGCCGCGCAGGCCGCCCAGCCACTCGCGGACCGGCTCGACGGGGTCGGGCAGGGCGGGGACGAGCACCTCGCGCGGGACGGACTCGCCGCCACCGCCGTAGAGCTGCTGGAGGGCGTGCTCGACCAGGCCGGCGGTGTCGACGTCCTCGACCTTGTCGGTGACCCAGCCGCGCTGGCCGCGGACCCGGCCGCCGCGGACGTGGAAGATCTGGACGGCGGCCTCCAGTTCGTCCTCGGCGACGGCGAGCAGGTCGGCGTCGGTGGCGTCGGCGAGGACGATGGCGTTCTTCTCCATGGCCCGCTTGAGCGCGCCGATGTCGTCGCGCAGCCGGGCCGCCTTCTCGTACTCCAGGTCGGCGGCGGCCTCCCGCATCTCGGTCTCCAGCCGGCGCAGGTAGTTGCCGGTGCGGCCGGCCATGAAGTCGCAGAAGTCCTCGGCGAGGGCGCGGTGCTCCTCGGCCGAGACCCGGCCGACGCAGGGCGCGGCGCACTTGCCGATGTAGCCGAGCAGGCAGGGGCGGCCGACCTGGCCGGCCCGCTTGAAGACGCCGTTGGAGCAGGTGCGGACGGGGAAGACGCGCAGCAGCAGGTCGACGGTCTCGCGGATCGCCCAGGCGTGGCCGTAGGGGCCGAAGTAGCGCACGCCCTTCTTGTGGGCGCCGCGCATCACCTGGACCCGCGGGTACTCCTCGTTGAGGGTGACGGCGAGTTCCGGATAGCTCTTGTCGTCGCGGTACTTGACGTTGAACCGGGGGTCGAACTCCTTGATCCAGGAGTACTCCAGCTGGAGCGCCTCGACCTCGGTGGCGACCACGGTCCACTCCACCGAGGCGGCGGTGGTGACCATGGTGGCGGTGCGCGGGTGCAGCCCGGCGAGGTCCTGGAAGTAGGAGGAGAGCCGGGGGCGCAGGCTCTTGGCCTTGCCGACGTAGATGACCCGCCCGTGGGCGTCGCGGAACTTGTAGACGCCGGGCGAGGTGGGGATCGCACCCGGCGCCGGGCGGTAGGTGGACGGGTCAGCCATGGGTCCACCGTACCGACTCGGGCCGGGGGCGCGTGCGGGAGATCAACTGCTTCAGCGCGGGGTCACCTTGAGGTTGCCGCCCTCGACCTCGACGGTGTACTCGGGCAGCGGGGTGGGGGCCGGGCCGTCGAGCACGGCGCCGTCGGTGATGCCGAACAGGCTGCTGTGGCAGGGGCACTGGATCTTCTGGTTCTTGACCTGGTCGACGATGCAGCCGGCGTGGGTGCACTTGGCGCTGAACGCCTTGTACCGGCCCTCGGTGGGCTGGGTGACGACGATCTTCTTCTCGCGGTAGACGGTGCCGCCGCCGACCGGGACGGCGGAGGCGGGGCCGACGTCGACCGGGGTCTTGGCGGCGGAGCCGGAGTCGGAGGAGGACGAGGAGCAGCCGGTGACGGCGACGGTGCCGCCGGCGGCGAGGACGGCCGCGGCTCCGCAGAGCAGGGTGCGGCGGCTGGGGGCGGGGCTCTCGGGTGCCTCGGACATGTGGTTTCGCTCCAGGTCTGGCGGGGCCCGCGGCTGCGGGCCGCCGGGAAGTCTATGCGGCCTGACGGCGG
>NZ_BAAAKJ010000021.1:0-16082 GCF_039527695.1 Kitasatospora putterlickiae | reverse complement strand
CCCGTCGCCTTGGCCGCCGCCTTGACCGGGGCGGCCGGGGCGTCGGCGAAGTCGCCGGGCAGGATGTCGCGCAGGAACTTGCCGGTGTGGCTCTCCGACACGGCGGCGATCTGCTCGGGCGTGCCCTCGGCGACCACGGTGCCGCCGCCGGAGCCGCCCTCGGGGCCCATGTCGACGATCCAGTCGGCGGTCTTGATGACGTCGAGGTTGTGCTCGATGACGATCACCGTGTTGCCCTTGTCCACCAGGCCGGTGAGCACCTTGATCAGCTTGCTGATGTCCTCGAAGTGCAGACCGGTGGTGGGCTCGTCCAGCACGTAGACGGTCCGGCCGGTGGAGCGCTTCTGCAGCTCCGAGGCGAGCTTGACGCGCTGGGCCTCGCCGCCGGAGAGGGTCGGCGCGGACTGGCCGAGCCGGACGTAGCCGAGGCCGACGTCGTTGAGCGTCCGCAGGTGGCGGGCGATCGCCGGGACGGCCTCGAAGAAGCCGAGGGCCTCCTCGATCGGCATGTCCAGCACCTCGGCGATGGACTTGCCCTTGTAGTGGACCTCCAGCGTCTCCCGGTTGTACCGGGCGCCGTGGCAGACCTCGCACGGCACGTAGACGTCCGGCAGGAAGTTCATCTCGATCTTGATGGTGCCGTCACCGGAGCAGTTCTCGCAGCGGCCGCCCTTGACGTTGAACGAGAACCGGCCGGGCAGGTAGCCGCGGACCTTGGCCTCCTGGGTCTCCGCGAAGAGCCGCCGGACGTGGTCGAACACGCCGGTGTAGGTGGCCGGGTTGGAGCGCGGGGTGCGGCCGATCGGCGACTGGTCGACGTGCACCACCTTGTCGACCAGCTCGGTGCCGGTGATCCGGGTGTGCCGGCCGGGCACCGTGCGGGCGCCGTTCAGCTCCCGGGCGAGGTGGGTGTAGAGGATGTCGTTGACCAGGGTGGACTTGCCCGAGCCGGAGACGCCGGTGATCGCGGTGAAGGTGCCGAGCGGGAAGCCGACCGTGACGTCCTTGAGGTTGTGCTCGCGGGCGCCGTGCACGGTGAGCTGGCGCTTGCGGTCCCGCTCGCGGCGGGCGTCCGGGATCGGGATGAAGCGCTTGCCGGAGAGGTACTGGCCGGTCAGCGACTCCTTGTTGCCGAGCAGCTGCTTCAGCGAGCCGGAGTGCACCACCTTGCCGCCGTGCTCGCCGGCGCCGGGGCCGATGTCGACCACCCAGTCGGCCATCTTGATGGTGTCCTCGTCGTGCTCGACGACGATCAGCGTGTTGCCGATGTCGCGCAGCCGGACGAGGGTCTCGATCAGCCGGTGGTTGTCGCGCTGGTGCAGGCCGATGGACGGCTCGTCGAGCACGTAGAGCACGCCGACCAGGCCGGAGCCGATCTGGGTGGCGAGCCGGATGCGCTGGGCCTCGCCGCCGGAGAGCGTGCCGGCCGCGCGGTCGAGCGATAGGTAGTCCAGGCCGACGTCGACCAGGAAGCGCAGCCGCTCGTTGACCTCCTTGAGGACGCGCTCGGCGATCTGCTTGTCCCGGGCGTTGAGCTTCATCGCGCCGAGGAAGTCCGAGCAGTCGCTGATCGACATCGAGGAGACGTCGGCGATCGACCGGCCCTCGACGGTGACCGCGAGCACCACCGGCTTCAGCCGGGTGCCCCGGCAGGTGGGGCAGGGCACCTCGCGCATGTAGCCCTCGAAGCGCTCGCGGCTGGAGTCGCTCTCGGCCTCCTGGTGGCGGCGCTGGATGAACGGCACCGCGCCCTCGAAGCCGGTGCTGTAGGAGCGGTCGCGCCCGTACCGGTTGCGGTAGCGGACCTGCACCTGGTGCTTGTGGCCGTACAGCAGCGCCTTCCTGGCGCGGGCCGGCAGCCCGGCCCAGGGGATGTCGGTGCGGAAGCCCAGCTCCCCGGCCAGGGCGTCGATCAGCCGCTGGAAGTACTCCTTGGTGTGGCCGCCGGACCACGGGTGGATGGCGCCCTCGTCCAGCGAGCGCTCCTCGTCGGGCACCACCAGCTCCGGGTCCACCTCCATCCGGTTGCCGAGGCCGGAGCAGTCCGGGCAGGCGCCGAACGGCGAGTTGAACGAGAACGAGCGGGGCTCCAGCTCCTCGAACGACACGTCGTCGTAGGGGCAGTAGAGGTGCTCGGAGTACATCCGCTCGCGCTCGGGGTCGTCCTCGGGGAGGTCGACGAAGTCGAGCACCACCATGCCGCCGCTCAGCCGCAGGGCGGTCTCCACCGAGTCGGTCAGGCGGCGCTTGGCGCTCTCCTTGACGGTGAGGCGGTCGATCACCACCTCGACGGTGTGCTTCTCCTGCTTCTTGAGCTTGGGCGGCTCGGCGAGCTGGACCGTCTCGCCGTCCACCCGGGCGCGGGCGTAGCCCTTGGACTGGAGGTCGGCGAAGAGGTCGACGAACTCGCCCTTGCGTTCGCGGACCACCGGGCTGAGGACCTGGAAACGGGTGCCCTCGGCGAGTTCGAGCACCTTGTCGACGATGGCCTGCGGGGACTGCTTGGCGATCGGGCGGCCGCAGTGCGGGCAGTGCGGCTTGCCGATCCGGGCGAACAGCAGGCGGAGGTAGTCGTAGACCTCGGTGATGGTGCCGACGGTCGACCGCGGGTTGCGGTTGGTGGACTTCTGGTCGATCGAGACGGCCGGGGAGAGGCCCTCGATGAAGTCGACGTCGGGCTTGTCCATCTGGCCGAGGAACTGGCGGGCGTAGGACGACAGCGACTCGACGTAGCGGCGCTGGCCCTCGGCGAAGATGGTGTCGAAGGCGAGCGAGGACTTGCCGGAGCCGGAGAGGCCCGTGAAGACGATGAGGGAGTCGCGGGGCAGGTCGAGCGAGACGTTCTTGAGGTTGTGCTCGCGAGCACCGCGGACGATGAGGCGGTCGGCCACTGCTTCTGGCGCCTTTCTCCGGGGCGAGAGGGCTGGGATTCGAAAGGTGTACTTCTTCCAGGATGCGGCAGCCAGCCTACTAGCTCACGCGTTCGATTAACGACCATGTCCAGCCGGGTCCACCCGAACGAGTGAGGGCGGCCTGCGGAGTCTTGACACACGGTCCGCGAAGCCCCTGCTCAGCGGCGGGAAACGCGGGTAGCGTCGTCCCCCGTGTCACCCCTTCAACGAGCGGAGCCCCGTGCGGGCAACGCGCCGTCCCCGATGGAAGGCCGATCCGAGATGACCGACCCGCAGTCCGCCGCCGAACGCGCCGCGCACCACCTCGCCCTGGTCGAGGAGGCCACCCTGCACCTGCTGCACACCGTCGCCGAGCTCAAGCCCGACGCCGTCGCCGAGCCCTCCGCGCTGCCCGGCTGGAGCCGCGGCCACGTCCTCGCCCACCTCGCCCGCAACGCCGACTCCCTGGTCAACCTGCTGGACGGCGCCCGCACCGGCACCGACATCCCGCAGTACACCAGCGAGGAGGCCCGCGACCAGGGCATCGAGGAGGGCGCGCCCCGCCCGGTGGACGTCCAGCTGGCCGACCTGCGGGCCACCGGCGAGCGCTTCGCCGCGGCCGCCGCCCGGCTGCCCGCCGAGGCCTGGGCCGCCGAGGTCCGGCACCGCAGCGGCGCGGTCTTCCCGGCCTCCGACATCCCCGGGAGGCGCCTGGCGGAAGTCGAGTACCACCACGTCGACCTGGACGCCGGCTACACGCCCGCGCACTGGCCGGCCGAGTTCGCCTCCGCCGAGTTCCGCCGCCTCGCCGGCAAGCTGGCCGGCGCCGACCTGCCCGCCGTCGAGCTGCTCGCCGAGGACACCGCCGAGCGCGCCGTGATCGGCACCGGCGCCCCCGCCCTGACCGTCGAGGGCCCCGTCCGCGCCCTGCTCGCCTGGCTCTCCGGCCGCGCCGGCGGCGACGGCCTGCGCCGCACCCCCGACACCGCGCTGCCCCCGCTTCCCCCGCTGGGCTGACGGCGCGAGGATGATCCTGATCCCCTGTAGCCGGACGAGGAGCGGACGATGACGTACCACGGAGCGGTCAAGGTCGGCGGACCGCCGGACGTGCGCGAGCTGGCGCACCTGATCATCACCAAGGTGGCGGTCGGGCCCTACGACAACAACGCCTACCTGCTGCGCTGCCGCGACACCGACGAGCAGCTGCTGATCGACGCGGCGGCGGACGCCCCGGTGCTGCTGGAGACGGTCGGCGAGAGCCTGGCCACCGTGGTCACCACCCACCGGCACCACGACCACTGGGGCGCGCTGGCCGAGGTGGTCGCCGCCACCGGGGCGCGCACCGCGGCCGGCCAGCACGACGCGGAGGGCATCGAGGTCCCCACCGCGCTGCCGCTCGCGGACGGCGACACCCTCACGGTGGGCCGCTGCGCGCTGACCGTCCGGCACCTGGTCGGCCACACCCCCGGGGCGATCGTGCTGGTCTACGACGACCCGCAGGGCCACCCGCACGTGTTCACCGGCGACTGCCTCTTCCCGGGCGGGGTCGGCAACACCTGGGGCGACAAGGAGGCCTTCGAGAGCCTGTTCCGGGACGTCGAGGAGAAGATCTTCGACGCCCTGCCGGACGAGGCCTGGGTCTACCCCGGCCACGGCAACGACACCACCCTCGGCGCCGAGCGCCCGCACCTGTCCGAGTGGCGCGAGCGCGGCTGGTAGCCCCCGGACGCGAACGGGGCGGGCCCGCGACCACTGCTCGGTCGCGGGCCCGCCCGGCTCCGGGGGGAGGCGCGTTCGTCAGGCGTCCAGCTTCTGCGGCTCGTCCGGCTCGGCCAGGGCGGCCCGCTTGGAGGCCATCAGGCTGGTCACGGTGGTGATGGCGAGGACGACCACGATGAAGCCCAGCGAGAACGGGATGCCGATCTCCGGGACGTGCACACCCTGCTCGTGCAGCGCGTGCAGGACCAGCTTCACGCCGATGAAGCCGAGGATCACCGACAAGCCGTACGAGAGGTGGACCAGCTTCTTCAGCAGGCCGCCGATCAGGAAGTACAGCTGGCGCAGGCCCATCAGGGCGAAGGCGTTGGCGGTGAAGACGATGTACGGGTCCTGGGTCAGGCCGAAGATCGCCGGGATCGAGTCCAGCGCGAACAGGACGTCGGTGGTGCCGATCGCCAGCATGACGATCAGCATCGGGGTCATCAGCCGGCGGCCGTTCTGCCGGATGAAGAGCTTGGTGCCGTGGTACTTGTCGGTCGACGGGAAGCGCTTCTCGATCGACTTGAGGAGGCGGTTCTCCTCGAACTCCTCTTCCTCCTCGTCGGCCCGCGCCTCCTTGATCAGCTTCCACGCGGTCCAGATCAGGAAGCCGCCGAAGATGAAGAAGACCCAGGAGAACTGGGCGACCAGCGCGGCGCCGCCGGCGATGAAGATCGCGCGCAGCACCAGGGCGATGATCACACCGAACATCAGCACGCGCTGCTGGTAGATCCTGGGCACCGCGAACTTGCCCATGATCAGGATGAACACGAAGAGGTTGTCGACGCTGAGCGACTTCTCGGTGATGTAGCCGGCGAAGAACTCACCGGCCGGCGTCGCGCCGGAGTGCCACCAGAGGAAACCGCCGAAGATCACGGCCAGCACGACCCAGACCGTGGTCCAGATGCCGGCTTCCTTGATCGACACCTCGTGCGGCTTGCGGCCGCCGATGAAGAAATCGGCGGTGATCAGGGCCAACAGCACCACGATGGTGCCGACCCAGAGGCTTACGGAAACGTCCACTACTGCTCCTCCGGCAGGTAGGCGAGACAGTCATCGTCACTGCCGGAGGTCTCTTCCGCCCGTCGGACGCGCGCGAGGGCGCGTCCGCGGACCAGCGCCCCGGGGCACCGCGACGGGTGCCCGTGATGACGGGGACGGCTGCGTGGGAATACTCCCCTCCGCTGCAAGAAGGGTAACAGCATTCCCAAACAAAGGTAAAGAAGGTAAAGACCCGTCAGATCGCGGCGTCAGAGGAACGGCTCGATGGCCGGCAGCAGGTCCTGGAAGGTCCGGCCCTTGGCCGGGGCGCCGATCGCCTGCATCTCCCAGCCGCCGTCGCCGTCCCGGAACACCTTCGCCATGATCTGGCCGGTGTGCGGGCCGCCGCCGGTCAGCTCGTAGCGGGCCAGCTCCAGCCCGGTCGACTCGTCCACCAGCCGGCAGTGCGCGTTCTGCACCTCGGCGAAGGTCTGGCCGGTGTACGAGCTGACCGTGAACACCACCTGGGTGATCTGCGGCGGCACGTGCGCCAGGTCCACCAGGATCGACTCGTCGTCCTCCCCCGCCCCCGCGCCGCCGACCAGGTTGTCCCCGGTGTGCCGGACCGAGCCGTCGGAGCTCTCCAGGTGCTGGAAGAACACCACGTCGGAGGGGGTCCGGTCGGCGTACAGCAGCGCCGAGGCGTCCAGGTCGATCTGCCTGGTCCGGCTGCCGAACAGGCCCCGCCGGGGCGCCGCCCGCCAGCCGAGGCCCATCCGGACCACGGTCAGCGTCTCCCCCGGCCCCTTCTGCAGACTGACCCGCTGGCCCTTGGCAAGGTTCACCGACACGGCGCATGTCCTCTCTGCCCGGCCGTGCGGGAACCCCGCGCCGGCTCCACGGTGGAACACCCCGTTGCCGTCCCCCGGCTGAGGCCCCCTCTTCCGGCCGCCCTGTCCCGGAGCGGCCCCGCAGGAAAGCCTAGGCCCTGCGGTCGAACGCGCTGTCCGCCCTGTACCCCTTCGCGGCAGGGCTGAGACACCGCCGGGCTCGGCCGGGAACGGAACCGGCCAAGCCCGGCGGGCGGCTGTGCGGGGCCGGCTACGCGATACCGGCCTCGCGCATCTGCCGCAGCTCCTTCTTCAGCTCCTTGACCTCGTCGCGCAGCCGGGCCGCCACCTCGAACTGGAGGTCCACCGCGGCGGCGTGCATCCGGTCCGTCATCGACTGGATCAGCTCGGCCAGCTCGGCCGCCGGCAGCGACTTCGCCGGCTTGCGCTCGGCGCCGAGCGCCGGCACCGGGGCCTTGGCGCCCTTCGCGCCGCCCGCGCCCCGGTAGCCGCTGGACAGCAGCTCGCCGGTGTCCACGTCCTCCCGGGCCAGGGTGTCCAGGATGTCGCCGATCTTCTTGCGCAGCGGCTGCGGGTCGATCCCGTGCTTCTTGTTGTACGCCTGCTGCACCTCCCGGCGGCGGTTGGTCTCCTCGATGGCCTTCTCCATCGACGGGGTGATCCGGTCCGCGTACATGTGGACCTGCCCGGAGACGTTGCGCGCGGCGCGGCCGATGGTCTGGATCAGCGAGGTGCCGGAGCGCAGGAAGCCCTCCTTGTCCGCGTCCAGGATCGCCACCAGGGAGACCTCGGGGAGGTCCAGGCCCTCGCGGAGCAGGTTGATGCCGACCAGCACGTCGTACTCGCCCGCCCGCAGCTCGCGCAGTAGCTCGACGCGGCGCAGCGTGTCGATGTCGCTGTGCAGGTACCGCACCCGGATGTCCAGGCCGAGCATGTAGTCGGTGAGGTCCTCGGCCATCTTCTTGGTGAGCGTGGTGACCAGGACGCGCTCGTCCTTCTCCACCCGCTTGCGGACCTCGTGCACCAGGTCGTCGATCTGGCCTTCGGTCGGCTTGACGATCACCTCGGGGTCGATCAGGCCGGTCGGGCGGATGATCTGCTCGACCTGGCCGTCGCCGCGCGACAGCTCGTACGCGCCCGGGGTCGCCGACAGGTAGACGGTCTGGCCGATCCGCCCCAGGAACTCCTCCCACTTCAGCGGGCGGTTGTCCATCGCGGACGGCAGCCGGAAGCCGTGCTCGACCAGGGTGCGCTTGCGCGAGGCGTCGCCCTCGTACATCGCGCCGATCTGCGGGACGGTGACGTGCGACTCGTCGATGACCAGGAGGAAGTCCTCCGGGAAGTAGTCCAGCAGGGTGTTCGGCGCGGAGCCGGGCTCGCGGCCGTCGAAGTGCATGGAGTAGTTCTCCACGCCGGAGCAGGTGCCGATCTGCCGGAGCATCTCCAGGTCGTAGGTGGTGCGCATGCGCAGCCGCTGGGCCTCCAGCAGCTTGCCCTGCTTCTCCATCCGGGCGAGGGTCTCCTCCAGCTCCTTCTCGATGCCGTTGACCGCGCGCTCCATCCGCTCCGGGCCCGCGACGTAGTGCGAGGCCGGGAAGACGTACACCGAGTCGTCCTGGCTGATGATCTCGCCGGTGAGCGGGTGCAGCGTGTACAGCGCCTCGATCTCGTCGCCGAACATCTCGATCCGGACCGCGAGCTCCTCGTAGACCGGGAAGATCTCGATGGTGTCGCCGCGCACCCGGAAGGTGCCGCGGGTGAAGGCGAGGTCGTTGCGGGTGTACTGGATGTCGACGAAGCGCCGGAGCAGGACGTCCCGGTCGATCTCCTCCCCGACCTTCAGCCGCACCATCCGGTCCACGTACTCCTGCGGCGTGCCGAGGCCGTAGATGCAGGAGACGGACGCGACCACGATCACGTCCCGGCGGGTGAGCAGCGAGTTGGTCGCGGAGTGGCGCAGCCGCTCGACCTCCTCGTTGATCGAGGAGTCCTTCTCGATGTAGGTGTCCGTCTGCGGGACGTACGCCTCGGGCTGGTAGTAGTCGTAGTACGAGACGAAGTACTCGACCGCGTTGTTCGGCAGCAGCTCGCGGAACTCGTTCGCCAGCTGCGCGGCCAGCGTCTTGTTCGGCGCCATCACCAGGGTGGGCCGCTGCAGCTTCTCGATCATCCAGGCCGTGGTGGCCGACTTGCCGGTACCGGTGGCGCCGAGCAGGACGACGTCCTTCTCCCCGCCCCGGATCCGCCGCTCCAGCTCCGCGATCGCCGCCGGCTGGTCGCCGTTGGGCTGGTAGGGACTGACGACCTCGAAGGGCGCCACTGACCGCTCAATACTCGTGATGGGTCGCACGCCTCCACCGTACGACCCACCACCGACAACCGAGGCCGGTCCGCCCGCTCAGTTCCTGGCGCTGTCGCGGGCGAGGGCGACGAGGCGGGAGATGGCGCGCAGGTACTTCTTGCGGTAGCCGCCGCGGAGCATCTCCTCGGGGAAGACCTGGTCGAAGGGGAGGCCGGAGGCGGTGACGGGGAGTTCGCGGTCGTACATGCGGTCGGCGAGGACGACCAGGCGCAGGGCGGTGGACTGGTCGTCGACCTGGCGCACGCCGCGCAGGCAGACGGCGGTGACGTCGTCCAGCAGGGCGCCGTAGCGGCTGGGGTGGACGGCGGAGAGGTGGGCGAGGAGGGCGTCGAAGTCGTCGAGGGAGGCGCCCGGGGTGCGGGCGGCGACGGCGTCGACCTCGGCGGCCGGGCGGGGCGGCGGGGCGTCCGGCAGGCCGCGGTGACGGTAGTCCTGGCCGTCGATCCGCATCGGGCGGAAGTGCGCGGACAGGCCCTGGATCTCGCGCAGGAAGTCGGCGGCGGCGAAGCGGCCCTCGCCGAGCTTCTCGGGCAGGGTGTTGGAGGTGGCGCAGAGCTTGACGCCGTTCTCCACCAGGCGGCCGAGCAGGGTGGAGACCAGGACGGTGTCGCCCGGGTCGTCGAGCTCGAACTCGTCGATGCACAGCAGGGTGTGCCCGGACAGGGTCCGCACGGCCTGCTGGAAGCCGAGCGCGCCGACCAGGTTGGTCAGCTCGACGAAGGTGCCGAAGGCCTTGGGTCCGGGGGCGGCGTGCCAGAGCGAGGCGAGCAGGTGGGTCTTGCCGACGCCGTAGCCGCCGTCCAGGTAGACACCGGCCGGGCCGGCCGGGGCCGGGGCGGTGCGGCGGAACCAGCCGCGCTTGGGGGCGGAACCGTTTCCGCTGCTGAGCGTGCCGGCGAACTGCTCCAGGACCTGCACGGCCTCGTACTGGCTGGGCTGGGCCTGGTCCGGGATGTACGTCCCGAAGCTCACGTCGGAGAAGCGCGGCGGCGGCACCATCTCGGCGACCAGGCGCTCGGCGGGGACGACGGGACGCCGGGAGGCGAGGGCTATCGGCTCGGTCGCGGTGGCGGGGCGGGAAGCTGCGGGCACGGTCCACAAGGGTACGCCCGGCCGGGTCGGGCCAGGGACCCGCACCCGGTGGAACACTGGGGGCATGCGACAGCTGATCAGCCCCTTGCTGGAGACCCCCGACGATCCGGGCTCGCTGGAGGCGCTCGCCGCCGTCTACGCGTACCCCGAGCAGGTGAACCGGGGGCGTCCCTGGCTGCGCGCCAACATGGTGGCGGGGCTGGACGGCGGGGCCCGGCTGGACGGGCTCTCCGAGGGGCTCTCCGGCGACGCCGACAAGCGGATCTTCGGGGTGCTGCGGGCCCTGTCGGACGTGGTGCTGGTGGGTGCCGAGACGGTGCGGGCGGAGGGGTACCGGCCGGCCCGGGCGCGGGCCGACTTCGCCGAGGCGCGCCGGGCCGCCGGGCAGGCGCCGGCCCCGGCGATCGCCATCGTCAGCCGCTCGCTCGGGCTGGACCTCGCGGCCCCGCTGTTCACCGAGCCGCTGGTGCGCACCGTGGTGATCACCACCGAGGACGCGCCGGTGCGCAGCCTGGCGGCGGTGACCGAGGTGGCCGACGTGATCGCGGTCGGCCGGGGCGCGGTGGACCTGCGGGCGGCGGTCGCGGCGCTGGCCGAACGGGGCTGGACGCGGATGCTGACCGAGGGCGGGCCCCGGCTGCTGGGGCAGCTGGCCGCCGAGGACCTGCTGGACGAGCTGTGCCTCTCGCTGGCGCCGCTGCTCACCGGCGGCGACGCGCCGCGCATCCTGCACGACGCGCGAATGCCGGACGTGCAGCGGATGCGGCTGGTCTCATTGATCGAGCAGAAAGGATTCCTCTTTACCCGCTACCTGCGTCCGACCGTCTCATGACCTCCGGATCGTGATCCCGGTCCCAGTTGGGACCTCCTCCGCGTGGCCCGTGTGCCGGGTGGGGAGCGTGCGGAAAGCTTCCGCCGGGCAGTATGGGATGCGAAGCCGGAGCCCGGGGGCCGGCGACTGGAAGGGACTCACGTGTTCAAGACGGTACTGATGATCGAAAAGGCGCTCTCCGACGACGACGTGGCGCTGGTCACGACGCTCCACAGCGAGGAGAAGGTGTCCTTCGTCGTCCTGATGCAGCCGCGCGGCAGGCAGGACGAGCTGCTGCGGGCGCTCGACGACGTCGCCCTCGGCCACCTGGACAAGGTGGTGCACGAGCACGACGAGTCGGAGAGCGCGCCGACGGTGGCCACCGAGTCGCTGGAGCACAGCCTGCGCCACCTGCGCGAGGCCGGTGCCGAGGCGGTCGGCGAGCTGGTCGAGGACAAGCCGCTGGACCGGCTGCGCGCCGTGGTGGAGGAGCACCAGGCCGACGAGGTGGTGGTGCTCACCTCCCCGCACTTCGTGGAGGAGTTCTTCCACCGCGACTGGGCCTCCCAGGCCCGCCACAAGGTGGGCGTCCCGGTGCTGCGGCTGTTCGCCAGCGACTCCTGACGCGGCCCCGACGTGGTGCAGAATCGTCCTTGCGGTCCGGCCGCGAGGACGATTCGCACGTCGTCCGCCCTCCCCTGATCCCCGCCCGTACGGAGCCCCGCTTTGAACGACGCCGCGCACGACCTGCACGCCCCGCACTTCATCGGCATCGGCGGCGCCGGGATGTCCGGTCTGGCGAAGATCCTCGCGGTCCGCGGGGCCAGCGTCTCCGGCAGCGACGCCAAGGAGTCCGAGACCGTCCGCGCGCTGCGCGCCCTCGGTGCCGGCGTGCACATCGGGCACGCCGCCGAGAACGTGCCGGACGGCGCGAGCAGCATCGTCGTCTCCAGCGCCATCCGCGCCGACAACCCGGAGCTGGCCGCCGCCCGCGAGCGCGGCATCCCGGTCGTGCACCGCTCCGACGCGCTGGCCGCGCTGATGGGCGGACGCCGGGCGCTGGCCGTGGCCGGCACCCACGGCAAGACCACCACCACCAGCATGCTCGCCGTCGCCCTCGGCGAGCTGGGCCTGGACCCGTCCTACGCGATCGGCGGCGACCTCGACGCGCCCGGCTCCAACGCCCGGCACGGCACCGGCGAGATCTTCGTCGCCGAGGCCGACGAGAGCGACCGCAGCTTCCACAAGTACGCGCCCGAGGTGGCGATCGTGCTCAACGTGGAGCTGGACCACCACGCCAACTACGCCTCGATCGACGAGATCCACGAGTCCTTCGAGACCTTCGTCGGCCGGATCGTGCCCGGCGGCACCCTGGTCGTCTCCGCCGACCACGACGGCGCCCGCGAGCTGACCTCCCGGGTGGCCGGCCGCGCGGACCTGAACGTGGTCACCGTCGGCGCCGCCGAGGACGCCGGCCTGCGCGTGCTGTCGGTCGTCGCGCACGGCATGACCAGCGAGGTCACCGTGCTGCTGGACGGCGCCGAGCTGACCTTCACCGTCTCGGTGCCCGGCCGGCACTACGCCCACAACGCGGTCGCCGCGCTGGCCGCCGGCGTCGCGCTGGGCGTCCCGGCCGCCGACCTGGCCAAGGCGCTCGGCGCCTACACCGGCGTGCGCCGCCGGCTCCAGCTCAAGGGCGAGGCGGGCGGCGTCCAGGTGATCGACTCCTACGCCCACCACCCGACCGAGATGACCGCCGACCTGGAGGCGATCCGGGAGGCCACCACCGGCCGCGTCCTGGTGGTCTTCCAGCCCCACCTGTTCAGCCGCACCCAGCAGCTCGCCGAGGAGATGGGCGCCGCGCTGGCGCTGGCCGACGCCTCCGTGGTGCTCGACATCTACCCGGCCCGCGAGGACCCGGTCCCCGGCGTCACCAGCGAGCTGATCATCGACGCGGCCCGCCGGGCCGGCGCCGAGGTCACCGCCGAGCACGACTTCGCCGCCGCCCCCGCGGTGCTGGCCGGCCTGGCCCGCCCGGGCGACCTGCTGCTCACCATGGGCGCGGGCGACGTCACCAACCTCGGTGAGGAAATCCTGGAGCACCTCGCGAACGTTGCCACCAACGTCTGAGTCCCCCGACGTGGAGCCGTCATGAGCTACGAGATCGAGAAGACCGACGCCGAGTGGCGCGCCCAGCTCACCCCGGAGGAGTACCACGTCCTCCGGGAGGCCGGCACCGAGCGCCCGTTCACCGGCGAGTACACCGATACCAGGACCGTCGGCGTCTACGGCTGCCGGGCCTGCGGCGCCGAGCTGTTCAGCTCGGAGACCAAGTTCGACAGCCACTGCGGCTGGCCGTCCTACTACGCGCCGCTCGCCGGGGACCGCGTCCAGTACATCGAGGACACCTCGCTCGGCATGCGCCGGGTCGAGGTCCGCTGCGCCCGCTGCGGCGGGCACCTCGGCCACGTCTTCGAGGGCGAGGGCTACGGCACGCCGACCGACCAGCGGTACTGCATCAACTCGGTCTCGCTCACGCTGAAGCCGGCGGAGTAGCGCGCGGTACGGCGAGGCCCGGGCACCCCGAGGGTGTCCGGGCCTCGTCGTGTCATCCGCCGACCGGGGTGAAGTGGACCGGGAGGCGGACCAGGGCGCGGTGGAAGGGGCCGGGGCGCCAGTGCAGGGCCTCGGCGGGTTCGGCGAGGGCGAGGTCGCCGATCCGGCTGGTCAGCTGCTCGATCGCGGTGATCGCGATCAGCAGGGCCGGGTCGCGGGCCGGGCAGGCGTGCGGGCCGGCCGCCCAGGCCAGGTGGGCGGACTCGCCGCCGCGCAGCCCGGCGGTGTCCACGGTGTCGGCGGCGGCCGGCGGGGCGGCCTGGGAGTTGGCGGCCGCGTAGGAGACCAGGACCAGCGAGCCGGCCGGGATCGCGCGGCCGTGGAAGGTGACGTCGACGCGCGGGTAGTGGGCGGAGAGGTTGGCCAGCGGCGGCTCGTGCCAGAGCACCTCGTCGATCGCCTGGTGCGCCGTCATCGCGCCGCCGAACAGCGAGCCGGCGTAGCGGGCGTCGGTGAGCAGGCGCAGCAGGGCGTTGCCGATGAGGTTGGTGGTCGGCTCGTTGCCGGCGATCATGGTGAGGGTGATCTGCCGGACCACCTCGTCGTTGTCCAGCCCCGCCGGGTGGGTGAGGAACCAGGAGGTCAGGTCGTGCCGGGGCCGTTCGCGGCGCTCGGCGACCATCCCGGTGACCACCTCGACGAGGTCCGTGTACGCGGCGACCGCCTGCCGGGTGGACTCGATCGAGCCGATGATGCCGGCCACCAGCCGCTCCCGGTGCTCGTCGGGCACGCCGAACCCGGTGGTGAGCACGTGGACGGGCAGCCGGCGGGCGTAGTCGGCGATGAGGTCGGCGGTGCCGGCCTGCCCGAAGGCGTCGATCAGCCGGTGGGCGACCTCGGCGACCCGGCGCTGCAGCTGGTGCGGTTCCAGCAGCGCCAGGCCGTCGGTGATCACCTGCCGGTAGCGGGCGTGCGTCGCGCCGTCGCTGAACAGCGCGGTCGGCCGGTAGCCGAGCACCGGCAGCAGCGGGGAGTCCGGCGGGACGGTCCGCTGCCAGGCGCGGGAGTCCTTGGAGAAGGTGTCGGTGTCGCGCAGCAGGTCGAGGGCGGCCTGGTAGTCGGTCACCAGCAGGGCCGCGACGCCGGGTGCGATCTCCACCTCGGCGACCGGGCCCTGGCGGCGCAGCCGCTCGTAGACGGCCTGCGGGTCGGCGGCGAAGGCCGGGCCGTGCAGGGCGGCCGGGGGGTGCGCGGAAGGGGTGGTCATGGCTGCTCCGGGGCCGGGGCGGAGGCGGGCAGGCCGTGCAGGACGTGCTCGGTGAGCGCGATCAGGGCGTCCAGGCTGGAGCCGCGCTCGCGGGCGTCGCAGAGCACCAGCGGGGTGCTCGCGTGCAGGTCGAGGTGGCTGCGCAGCACCGGGGCCGGGTGGACCGGCGAGTCGGGGAAGCGGTTGACGGCGACCGCGTAGGGCAGCCCCTGCTCCTCGACCATGTCCATGATCTCGAAGGAGTCGGCGAGCCGGCGGGTGTCCGCCAGGACCAGGGCGCCGATGGCGCCGCGCGCGATGTCCTGCCAGAGCGGGAAGAACCGCCGCTGGCCGGGGGTGCCGAACATGTAGAGCACCAGCTCGCCGGGGAGGGTGAGCCGGCCGAAGTCGACCGCGACCGTGGTGGTGGTCTTGCCGGGCAGGCCGGCGACGTCGTCGACGGGGGCGCCGGTCTCGGTCATCGCCTCCTCGGTGTGCAGGGTCGGGATCTCCGAGAGGGTGCGGATGAAGGTGGTCTTGCCGACGCCGAAGGGGCCCGCGACCACCAGCTTCATCAGGGTCTGTTCGGGGTCGGGCAGGTAGCCCACCCGGTCCGGCCGCCCCGGACCGGGCGGGTTACCGGAGAGTGCGGAGTCCAACGAGGAGCCTCTCGACGAGGGAGCGGTCGGTCTGCTGGGCGCGGGGGATCGGCGCGCGGGCGTGCAGGCAGCCCGCCTCGACCAGATCGGCCGCGAGGAAGACCGTGGCGCTGACCGGCAGCCGCAGGTGCGCGGCCGCCTCCACCACGGTGAGCGCGCCGGGTCGTAAGAGGTCCCAGAGCCGCCGGTGCTCCGCCTCCAGCTCCGCGAGCGCCGAGGGCTGCTCGGCGCCGGTCGCGAACAGCACGGTGAGCCGTTCGAAGCCGTCGCCGCCCGGGCGGGTCCGGCCGCCGGTGGCCAGGTAGGCGGGCACCATTCGCCTGCGGGGGGTGGGGGTCATGACCGCGCGGGGGCGTCCTGCCGCCTGGCCGGGCTCGCCAGCGCCCGACCCAGGGCGGCCACCTGGACCTGCATCTGGTAGGCGACGTTGCCGAGTTGGGCGTCGGGGGTGGTGAACACCGCGAGCGAGGTGTTCTCGCCGGCCGGGACGACGACGGCGAAGCCGAGCTCGGACTCGACCACGGTCTGGGCCAGCCGGGGCTGCTCGGCGTCGGTGAAGGCGGTGGTGAACGCCCGGGCGGCGGCGTGCACGGTGGCGGTCATCGCGGCGACCCGCTCGGCGGAGGCGCGGGCCAGGCCGTCGGAGGCGGCCTCGACCAGGCCGTCGCCGGTGGCGACCACCGCGTGCACGACGCCGGGGAGCTCCAGGAGCGGGGTCAGCACCCAGGCGATGCCGTCGGTCTCGGACGGGCTGGGCGTGGTGCGGGTGGGGCTGGGCGTGCTGCTCACGGCGCGGCTCCTCAGGGGGTCTGGGTGGTGCGGCGGCCGGACGCGTCCGCGGGGCCGGCGCCGGTGTGGGCGGCGTCGGGGCGGGG
>NZ_BAAAKJ010000020.1:50744-54637 GCF_039527695.1 Kitasatospora putterlickiae | reverse complement strand
CACGACCACGACCCCGACCACCCCCACGCCGGGCACCGACCGGCCCACCGCCGCCCCCGAACCGTCCACCCCCGTGACGCCCACCCCGCAGGAGCCCGCCCAGCCACCGGCCACCCCCAGCGCCCGGCCCACCGCCGACCGGCCCACCACCGAACCGCCGGCCACCACCGCCCCCGGCAAGAACCCGGACCCGACCCCGCACACCCCGGCCCCGCCCGCCACCGCCAGACCCCCGGCCACCGCCCAGCCGGTCACCCCGCCCCCGGCGTGACCCCGGACGGACCGCGCTCAGGCCACCAGCTCACGCTCCAACGGCGTACGGAACCGCGGCGTCACCCGGACCGCCCCCAGCCAGCCCGCCAACCGCTCCACCCGCGCCTCGACCGCCGCCCGCGCCTCGGCCCCCACGTCCTCGAACAGCCGCCACACCACCTCGCCGTCCGCCCGCTGCGCCCAGCCGCCGACCACCCGGCCGCACCACCACACCGTCGGCCCCGCGTTCCCCGCCCGGTCGAACAGCGCCGGCACGTCCCGCGGCCGCAGGTACCAGTCCCGGCCCCGCCAGCCCATCACCGCCGGATCCAGCCCCGGCAGCAGCGCCGCCCACGGCTCCGGCTCCGCCACCGGCCCCTCGTCCCCCGGCAGCACCAGACCCGCCGCGCCGCCCGCCAGCGCCACCTCCACCGCGCCCACGTCGGCCAGCGCCCGGCGCACCTCCCCCAGCGTCCAGCCCGTCCACCACTTCACGTCCTCGACGGTCCCCGGCCCGTACGACGCCAGCCAGCGCCGCACCACCTCCGCCTTGGCCTCCCGCACCGGCACCTCCGGCCACGGCGCCACCGGCGCCCACGGATAGCTGTTGCTCAGCCACGACCCGCGCGGCCGGCACCGCCGCACGTGCCCGTCCGAGGCCAGCAACCGCAACAGCCGGCTCCCCACGCTCTGCTTCGCCTCGTACGGCTTGCCCACCGACATCAGCATCGTCTCGCGCAGCGCCGGCACGTCCGCGCCCAGCTCGGCCGTGGTCGCCTCGCCGCGCGCCGCCAGCGCCGCCAGCACCGCCCGCTCGGTCTCCGCCAGCCGCTCCGGGCTCCACCCCTCGGCGAACTCCGCGAGGTGCTTCAGCAGCGTCGCCCGCTCCTTGGCGGCGATCTGCCGCGCCGCCGCCGCGCTCACGTACGGCGCGAACGCATCGGTCACCGCGAAGAGCGTCCGCCGCATCGACAGCAGCTTCACCAGCGAGACCTCGTCGTACAGCGCCCGGTCCACCTCGGCCGCCGACGGCTCGCGCAGCCGCGCGCACGCCGACAGGTACACCGTCGCGGGATCGGAGGCGTGCAGCCCGACGACCGCGTCGGCCACCTCCTCCACCCGCGCCGCCCACCCGGCGGGCGCCAGCAGCAACCGCCGCCCCGCCCGCGCCCGCCGCTGCCCGTCGTCGATCACCATGGGCGGATCATAGGGTCCGCGGCCGCCCCCGGAAACGCCTGTGGGCCACCGCGCCCAAGGCACGGCGGCCCACCGGAGGGCTCCGCTCGGCGGCTACAGGTAGAGCCCGGTCGAGCCCTCGGTGTCGCCGAAGCGCATCGCGGCGACGGCGTGCAGGTCACGCTCGCGCAGCAGCACGTAGGTGGCGCCGCGGACCTCGACCTCCAGCTTGTCCTCGGGGTCGTAGAGCACCCGGTCGCCGGGCTCGACGGAACGCACGCTCTGACCGACGGCGACCGCCTCGGCCCAGGCGCAGCGCTTGGAGATCTCCGCGGTCGCCGGGATCAGGATGCCGCCGGTGGAACGGCGCTCACCCTCGCCGGCCTCGGTCTTCACCAGCACGCGGTCGTGCAGCATCTTGATCGGCAGCTTCTCGCCGAGCCGGTCGTGACGCGGCGGTTCGGCCTCGCCGTGGAGGGACTGCTGGGTCGGTTCGTCGTTCGTACTCACGACCCCGAAGGTACCGCTCCCGGGCGTGGCGTGTGACGCCAGCCCGGGAGGTGCGGTCGGTTCAGCCCTTGCGGCGCTTGCGCGCCGAGACGACCAGCAGCACCAGACCGGCGCCGACCAGCGCGGCCGGGACGACCCGCTCCTTGCGCGGCCGCCCCTTCTCGTCCACGAACTGCGCGCGGGCCTGCTCGACCAGGCCGCTCGCGGCCACGTACGCCCGGCCGGCCTTCTCCTCGACGGCGGCCACGGCCTTCGCCTTGACCTGGGCGGAGACGGTGGTCGGGTGCACGCGCACGGCGAGCTCGTCCAGCGTCGCCGCCAGCCGGGTGCGGGTCCGGGTGATGTCCGCCTCGATCTGGGCGGTCGTCCGCGCCGACTTGTCCGTACTGCTCGCCTCGCCCACTCGGGCCACCCCATTCACTGACGTTCGTTCCGTGCGACTGACCCAGTGTGTCAGCTGACACGCGGGGCCGCGCGGCCCCACCCACCATCGGAGGTAAGTTTGCCGTGGTACGACCGCCCGTCCAGCACCAGGAGAAATCCCGTGAGTGAGCGTCTCCAGCCCGGCGACACCGCGCCCGCCTTCACCCTGCCCGACGCCGACGGCAACGAGGTGTCCCTCGCCGGTCACCTCGGCCGCAAGGTGATCGTCTACTTCTACCCGGCCGCGCTCACCCCCGGCTGCACCAAGCAGGCCTGCGACTTCACCGACAACCTGGAGGTGTTCGCCGGCGCCGGGTACGACGTCATCGGCATCTCGCCGGACAAGCCGGAGAAGCTCGGCCGGTTCCGCGAGGCCGAGGACCTCAAGGTCACCCTGCTCTCCGACCCGGAGAAGAAGGTGCTGGAGGCCTACGGCGCGTTCGGTGAGAAGAAGCTGTACGGCAAGACCGTCACCGGGGTGATCCGGTCCACCGTGATCGTCGACGAGCGGGGCGAGGTCGAGCACGCGCTGTACAACGTCAAGGCGACCGGCCACGTGGCCAAGCTGCTGCGCGACCTCAAGGTCGAGACGGCCTGACGCAGCGTCGGGGCGCGACGGCGGCGAGTGACGCTTCGTCACCGTCGTGTCCCGGTGCCGTCCGCGCTCCGCTCCCGGCCTGTCGGCGGGAGGCCGGCACCCCCTAGCGTTCTGCTCGCCGGGTGCAGGTCGCCCGGGTTCCGTTCATGTCACAGGAGTAGAGCCGTGCAGAGTGCCAGATCCGTGTCCACCGCCCGTGTCGCCGTCGCCGGCGCGATCGTCGCCGCGCTCGCGCTGACGGCCTGCGGGCCGGAGAACGAGGACGTCTCCGCACCGCCGGCCACCGCGACCGCGCAACCGGCCGCGACCGCGAGCGCCCAGCCGACCGTTCCCGCGCAGCCGACCGGCCGGCCCACCACGACCGCGCAGCCGACCGGCCGGGCGACCGCCCCGGCCACCACGGCCCCGGCCGGCAAGCGCCAGGTGGTCGACGCCGGGACGGCCGGCGGGCTGGCGAAGACCACCGGCAAGGACGCGGTCTCCGACGTCGCCGTCGACCCGGGCGAGATGCGCGAGAACATGCACCTGGTGCTCGCCAACTTCGACCGCCCCGGCCAGACCTCCGGCCGCCGGATCCTGCTGATCGCCGTCGACAACGTCCCCGAGGACCCGGCCAAGCGCCGCGAACACCTCTGGCGCGGCATGATCGACTACGCCCTGCAGAACGGCTCCACCGGCGACCCGACCACCGCCACCCCGTACCCGGCCGGCCCGCTCGGCGGCTCGCTGGAGTGCCTGAGGCTGCCCGAGGCGCCCACCACGGACGTCGTCTGCGGCTGGTCCGACGCCTCCACGGCCGGCGTCGCGCTGTTCCCGAAGACCACCCCGGCCGAGGCCGCCGCCCTGTTCACCAAGATGCGCGGCGACATCGAGAAGTAGCCCCGGAACACGAAGCAGCGGTGGCGGCGCACCCCCCGACCGGGTGCACCGCCAC
>NZ_BAAAKJ010000020.1:47987-50715 GCF_039527695.1 Kitasatospora putterlickiae | reverse complement strand
CGTCTCTCACCTCAAGCGGCCGCTGTCATCAGCAGACGCCGAGGTCGCTCCAGACACCCCAAGAGCCGCTGGCGCTCGGGTCGTCGCCCTTGGTCCACCACTTGTTCTGGTAGTAGTGGCCCTTCCAGGAGACCTTGGTCGGGGTGGCGTAGGTGGTGCCCGCGTCCCAGATCGGCGCACCCGCGCAACCGGCCGGCGTGGTCGGCGGCGTCGTGGGCGGAGTGGTCGGCGGGGTGGTGGGGGGCGTGGTCGGCGGCGTCGTGGGCGGAGTGGTCGGCGGCGTGGTCGGAGGCGTCGTGCCGCCGGTCGCACCGCGGGTCAGGTCGCCCTTGAGGCCGTACAGCGTGCCGCCCACGTTGACCGTCCAGTTGGACGGGGTGGACACCGGCAGGTAGTAGACGAAGTCCATGTCGATCGACGCGCCCGGCGCGAGCGACTGCCAGCCCGGCAGCTTCACCGAGACCCGGTTGTAGGTGCCCTTGAGGCCGCCCACGTTGCCGGAGCCGGTGTGGTCCTGCCGGATCACGGTCAGGCCGAAGCCGGACTGGTCCTTGGCGTTGCCCGGGGCCGAGTTGCTGTAGTCGAACTGGAACTCGGTGCCGCCCGGCAGGGTCGTCGTCGAGTTGTTGACGATGTGGATCTTCGGGTTGATCGGGTAGTTCGAGTCACCCAGCGCGAAGTTGGTGAACGACACGTCGATCGGCAGGGTCTGCTGCGGCAGCGCGATCGTCGAGCGGGTCGCGCCGTACGGCGAGGACGCCTTGAACTTGTCGTACATCAGCGAGGTCAGCGTGGAACCGGGCACGTACTGGCCCTTGCCGCCGTTGGCGGTGGCGTCCCACTTGTAGTCGCCCGCGAGCTCCCAGATCATCGCGCCACCGGCGCCCTGGTTGACGATGTAGTCGGCCTTGGCGGCGATCGACTGCTCGTCCTCGGTGGACAGGTAGACCTTCTTGGCGTCGTTCCACAGCCACGGCGCCACCAGGGTGGAGCTGTAGTTGCGGACGTAGCTGCCCTGCAGGGCGGTGTCGGTCACGCCGTACTTGGAGAGGTAGTCGGGCAGGATGCCCTTCTCCAGGTTCTTGGCGTGCCACATCGGGTTCGACCCGGCCGGGGACTCCTTGCCCGCGTCGTCCTTGTCGTTCCAGATGTTGTCGATGCCGACCGCGCCGTCACCGCACGTGGTCAGGCCGGAGCCGACCGGGCAGGTGGTCGCGGAGGCGGTGCCCCAGAGACCGTTGGTGCCGCCCTGGACGTTCTTGAAACCGCGGGTGTAGTACGGCAGGCCGATGTTGATCCGGCCGCCGGGCATCGCACCGCGGAAGTAGTGGTACGACCAGTCGGCGTTCAGGTAGCCGATGCCGCCGTACTGGCCGGTGCCGTAGACGTTGGCCGCCGCCAGCTCGCCGTCCTTGCCGTCGTCGAACAGCGCGGCGTTCGGGCCGACGTACTTGTTCCAGGAGCCGTGGAGGTCGTACGACATGATGTCGACGTAGTCCAGGTACTGCGCGATCTGGAAGGTCTCCATGCCGCGCAGCAGGTAACCGGACGACGGGGCCGCGACCGAGAGCAGGTAGTGCTTGCCGTCGGCGGCGCCGGCCCGGTCCAGCTTCTCGCGCAGCGTCTTCATCAGCGCCGCGTAGCCCTTGGCCAGCGAACCGCGCTTGCCGTTGGCGATCTGCCAGTCCAGCGGGTTGCCGGCGTCCTTCATCGAGGTCGGGTACTCGTAGTCGACGTCGACGCCGTTGAAGCCGTACTTCTTGATGAAGTCGACGGCCGAGTTGGCGAAGGTGTCGATGCCCGCCTGGTTGACGCTGCCGTCCGGGTTGACGGTCATCGAGTAGAAGCCGCCGGAGTTGACGCGCTTGCCGTCGTCCCCGAAGTACCCGCCGGTCTCGGTCCAACCGCCCACCGAGATCATCGTCTTGACGTTCGGGTACTGCTTCTTGTACTTCGTCAGCAGGTTGAAGTGGCCCTTGTAGGGCAGCGACGGGTCGAGCTCGGCGCCGGGCACGCCGGGGAAGGACATCCCGGTGGCCGCGTTCTGCGCGTTGTCGGTGCCGACGGACAGCTTGTTGTCGCCACCGACGTGGGCGAACGCGTAGTTGAGGTGGGTGACCTTGTCCCAGGGGATGTCACTGACCAGGTACGGCTTGGTGCCGTCCTGGCCGGTGCGCCAGCTGGTGAAGTAGCCGATGATGCGGCGCTGGTGGTCAGCGCCCATCTTCTCGCGGCCTTCGGTGTCGTAGACGCTGCAGTACGGGACGTCGACGCCCGGCGTGGCGTAGAGGCCGTCGGGGCGACAGTTGGCGTTGTCAACGGTGGCGGACGCCTGCGAGGGCGCCGCGCCCAGCGTGGCCACCAGCAGGCCGGCCATCGCGGCACCCGCCAGCGCGGCCAGGCCGGCGCGGGCCGCCGGGCTTGTGGAACGACGGGCAGCGGTGGGACGCCGCTCCGCCGAGGATCGGATCAACACTCGGTCCTCCGGGCAGAGTGTCGGCGCGTGCCTGTGGGGGAGCACGCACGTGGGGGAAACCAGATTGGCGCCGAAGCTATGTGGTCTGAACCACATAGGTCAATAGGTCTGTACCAATTGGTAATCAATTCCCCAACATCCCCGGTCGAACGGCCGATTGTCGACGGTCACCCGACCCCCCGTCAGCGCCACCCGCCGAACCCCGCGCCGACCACCCCGCCGCGCCCCCGGCGCCCCCGAGAACGCCCCGGG
>NZ_BAAAKJ010000020.1:41871-47958 GCF_039527695.1 Kitasatospora putterlickiae | reverse complement strand
TCGAAGCGGCCGCCCCGCAACCGCCGGACCCGGCCGCCCGGAACCGTGCGCGGGTCACGGCACCGGATGCCGCGCCGAGACCGCCCCGCGAGCCGAAATGGCGGTGTTCCCGCACCTCGCGAGCGCCTAGACTGAAGGCCTTGCGGCCTTGGCGAAAGGGCAGCCGCGCGGGTTTTAGGTGCCCGTGGGAGAAATCCCGTGAGGGTTCGAATCCCTCAGGCCGCACTGGGCTTCAAAACGAAGGCCCGCCCGGAGAGATCTCCGAGCGGGCCTTCGTCGTGCGCGGGGTCAGGCGATCAGGTCCTTGACCACCGGGGCGAGGGCGCGGAAGGCCTGGCCGCGGTGGCTGATGGCGTTCTTCTCGGCGGGGGTGAGTTCGGCGCAGGTGCGGGTCTCGCCGAGGGGCTGGAGGACGGGGTCGTAGCCGAAGCCGCCGGTGCCGGCGGGGGCGGTGCGCAAGGTGCCGAGGAGGCGGCCCTCGACGACGCGCTCGGTGCCGTCGGGGAGGGCGAGGGCGGCGGCGCAGAAGAAGTGGGCGCCGCGGTGCCCGGGGGCGATGTCGGAGAGCTGGGCGAGCAGCAGGTCGAGGTTGGCGCGGTCGTCGCCGTGCCTGCCGGCCCAGCGGGCGGAGAAGATGCCCGGGGCGCCGTTGAGGACGTCCACGCACAGGCCGGAGTCGTCGGCGACGGCCGGCAGGCCGGTGGCGCGGGCCAGGGCGTGCGCCTTGAGCAGGGCGTTCTCGGCGAAGGTGACGCCGGTCTCGGGGACGTCGGGGATCTCCGGGTAGGCGTCGGCGCCGACCAGTTCGACGTCCAGGCCGGCGTCGCCGAGGATGTCGCGCAGCTCGGCGACCTTGTGCTGGTTACGGGTGGCGAGGATGAGTCGAGTGGTCATGAAGCCACCCTAAACCGGGCGAACGGCGCGGCCCCGCGCCGGCCGACGCGTCAGCCGGTGCAGACCTTGGTGAGGTTCGAGGCGGCGTCGCCGAGCGGCTTGAAGTCCGGCACCTGCTTGTTGTTGACCGACTGCTGGACCTTGTCGACCTGGGTGCTGAGGTCGGTGATGGCCTGGGCGACGTCGGTGTCCTTGGAGTTCTTGCCCAGCTGGTCGAGGTCGTTCTTCAGCTTCTGCAGCGCCTGCCCGGCGGCGGCCGCGTCGTTGCTCGCGTTGCTGTAGGCGTTGCTGACCTCGTTGATGTCGCCGGTGATCTTGACGGCGGTGTTGCCGCAGTCGATCGCCTTCTGGGCGGCGGCGCAACTGACCGCGCTGAGCGGGAGGATGGCGATCAGTCCGGCCACGGCGAGCATGGCGGGGCGGGTGATGCTCTGGGGCATCCGGTCCTCCTGGGTGCGCGGGTATCCGGAAGGGAAGGACGCGCGCTGAGGGGTGCGCGGTTCCCGCCACGGGTGCTGCGGGAACCGTACGGGCTCCGGGCCCGGCCTGTACAGCGGCCGGGCCCGGAGCCCGGGGTTTTCCGGAAACCGAACCGGAAGGGGTGCCTCAGGGGGTAGAGGGGACCCTCGGGGGGTCAGGCCTCCAGCTCGCCGAGGACCTTGCGCTGCACCTCGTCGAGCTCGGCGCAGCCGAGGGTGCCGAGGTCGAGCAGCCGGTCGAGCAGGGCGCGGTCGAAGGGGGCGCCCTCGGCGGTGCCCTGGACCTCGACGAAGCGGCCGTCGGAGGTGCAGACGATGTTCATGTCGGTCTCGGCGCGCACGTCCTCCTCGTACTGGAGGTCGAGCATCGGGACGCCGTCGATGATGCCGACGCTGACGGCGCTGACGCCGCCGGTGATCGGCTTGCCCTTGGCCCGCAGCAGCTTGCGCTCGCGGGCCCAGGAGACGGCGTCGACGAGGGCGACGTAGGCGCCGGTGATCGCGGCGGTGCGGGTGCCGCCGTCGGCCTGGAGGACGTCACAGTCGAGGACGATGGTGTTCTCGGCGAGGGCGCGGTGGTCGACCACGGCGCGCAGCGAGCGGCCGATGAGCCGGCTGATCTCGTGGGTGCGGCCGCCGAGGCGGCCCTTGACGGATTCGCGGTCGCCGCGGGTGTTGGTGGCGCGCGGGAGCATGGAGTACTCGGCGGTGACCCAGCCCTCGCCGCTGCCCTTGCGCCAGCGCGGGACGCCTTCGGTGACGCTGGCGGTGCACAGCACCTTGGTGTCGCCGTAGGAGATGAGGACGGAGCCTTCGGCGTGCTTGCTCCAGCCCCGTTCGATGGTGACGGGGCGGAGCTGGTCGGGGGTGCGGCCGTCGATGCGTGACATAGGCACCGAGCGTAGTCGGTTTCGGCGGGTGCTCCGGGTACGCCCCGAGGCGTCCCGAGGCGTCCGGGTCTGCCCGGGAGGGCGGGCTCCGGTGCCCGGGCGTGCCACGGCCCGCCGACCGGAGGGGTCGGCGGGCCGTGGGGAGGTGAGCCTGGTGGGCTCAGCTCACATCATGTCCTCGATGTCGGCGGCGATCGGGTCGGCGTCGGTGCCGATGACGACCTGGATCGCGGTGCCCATCTTCACGACGCCGTGGGCCCCGGCGGCCTTGAGCGCGGCCTCGTTGACCAGGGAGGCGTCCTTGACCTCGGTGCGCAGGCGGGTGATGCAGCCCTCGACCTCTTCGATGTTGTCGATGCCGCCCAGACCGGCGACGATCTTCTCAGCCTTGCTGGCCATTGCTTTCTCCCTCTGTCTCGGCCCGTCGGCTGCTCTGCCGGGTGCCGTCCTGCGCTGTGACCTCGGTCGCGGGTGACGTGTGGTCGGTGGTGGGTCGTTGCCGCGGCGCGCTGCCCGAGCGGCGCGACCAGCATGACCCGAGCCGGGCCGATATGCCACGTCAGTCCACTTATGGCCCATTCCGGCGCGCACGCCCCGGGTCGGCACCCGAGGATGACGAGCAGTGGGGCCCGTCTCCCGGCGTGCGGCCTGCGTCCCAAAGTGGTCTACACCAATATATGTGTACTCCGGTGAACGCAGGAAGGACCCCGGGTGTTCCCGGTCCCCGCCCGGGGGTCCCGGCGAGGACCGCCGCACGGCCACTGCGCTCGGAGGGCGAAGGATGAGTTCGGCAGGCGCCACAGCACCGCGAACCACGTGGTGGCACACCTTCTACGGCGGCCTCCAGAAGATGGGCCGCTCGCTCCAGCTGCCGGTGGCCGTGCTCCCCGCCGCCGGCATCCTGAACCGGCTCGGGCAGGACGACGTCTTCGGCAAGGACGGCCTGGGCTGGAACAACGTCGCCAAGGTGTTCGCGGCGGCCGGCGGCGCGCTGCTGGACTCCTCGCTCGGCCTGCCCCTGCTGTTCTGCATCGGCGTCGCGATCGGCATGGCGAAGAAGGCCGACGGCTCGACGGCGCTGGCCGCGGTGGTCGGCTTCCTCGTCTACTACAAGGTGCTGCACGCCTTCCCGGAGGACTGCGCGGCGGGGACGGTGCTGGTCAGCGACCAGTGCGTGGACTACACCTCGGCCAAGGCGGCGGCCGCGACGTACCAGAACCCGGGCGTGCTGGGCGGCATCCTGCTCGGCCTGATGTCGGCCTGGCTCTGGGTGCGCTTCCACCGCACCAAGCTGGTCGACTGGCTGGGCTTCTTCAACGGCCGCCGGCTGGTACCGATGATCACCGCCCTGGTCGGCATGCTGCTGGCCGTGGTGGCGGTCTGGGTGTGGCCGCCGATCGGCCGCGGCCTGAACTCGTTCAGCCAGAACCTCGCCGATCTGGGCGCGGGCGGCGCGGGCATCTTCGGCGTGTTCAACCGGGCGCTGCTGCTGATCGGCATGCACCAGCTGCTGAACACCTTCGTCTGGTTCCAGTTCGGCGAGTTCACCAAGCCGGACGGCACGATCGTGCACGGCGACATCCCGCGCTTCCTGAACGGCGACCCGACCGCGGGGCAGTTCACGTCGGGCTTCTTCCCGATCATGATGTTCGCGCTGCCGGCCGCCGCGCTGGCCATCGCCCACGCCGCGAAGCCGCACCGCCGCAAGGAGATCTACGGGCTGATGCTCTCGGTCGGCCTGACCTCCTTCGTGACCGGCGTCACCGAGCCGATCGAGTACTCCTTCGCCTACATCGCCCCCGCGCTGTACGGCGTGCACGCCCTGCTGACCGGTGCGTCGATGGCCGTCACCTGGGGGCTGGGGGTGCACGACGGCTTCAGCTTCTCGGCCGGCCTGATCGACTACGCGATCAACTGGAGCCTCGCCACCAAGCCATGGCTGATCATCCCGATCGGCCTCGCCTTCGCCGTCGTGTACTACACGCTGTTCCGCTTCATCATCGTGAAATTCGACCTGAAAACCCCGGGGCGCGAACCCGAGAGCGAGGTCGAGGACGTGACCAAGGCATAAACCGAGCGTCACCGAACACAATCCGAAAAGGCCCCCGGACTTCGGTCCGGGGGCCTTCGGCATATCCGCTCGGGCCGTTGGTCCCGCGACGGAACGCCCTCCGGTCCGGCGTCGCGGTCGGTCGGTGACCGGCCGGTGACGTGCCGTGGAGCGCTCGGCCGGCTCGGCTTTTTGTTGCGCAAATAGCCAAAATGCCAAACACGGCGGGTAATCAAGATCGCCGATCCACAAGTAGGTTTCGATTTCATAGCGCTTCCCATCTGCGGCGCTTTCGAGGGTTCCCCGCCTCCTCCACCCGTGCTACAAAACTGGTCTACACCACGTGTGGTGTAGACCAGTTCGCGGTTCGGCGCCCCCTGTGCACCTTCCCCCGACCGACCCGCCCCTGCCGTTAGGAAGCCACCCCCATGAGTCAGTCTGCGCAGGCACCGTCGCCCGCCGCGGCTCCGGCCACGCCGAGTCCCACGAAGAAGTTCGGCCAGAACCTGCTCCAGGGTCTGCAGAAGATCGGCCGCAGCCTCCAGTTGCCGATCGCCGTCCTCCCCGCCGCCGGTCTGCTGGTGCGCCTGGGCCAGGACGACGTCTTCGGCAAGGACGGCCTCGGCTGGAACAAGGTCGCCGCGGTCTTCCTCACCGCCGGCAACGGCGTCTTCGACAACCTGCCGCTGCTCTTCGCGGTGGGCATCGCGATCGGCTTCGCCAAGAAGGCCGACGGTTCGACCGCCCTCGCCGCCCTGGTCGGCTTCCTGGTCTACAAGAACGTGCTGACCGCGTTCCCGATCGCGGAGGGCCACATCGCCGACGGCAAGTGGGTCCCAGCGACGTACCAGAACCCCGGAGTCCTCGGCGGCATCGTGATCGGCCTGCTCAGCGCCGTGCTGTGGCAGAAGTACCACCGCACCAAGCTGGTCGACTGGCTCGGCTTCTTCAACGGCCGCCGCCTCGTCCCGATCATGATGGCCTTCGTCGGCACCGCCGTCGGTGTGCTGTTCGCCCTGACCTGGGGCCCCATCGGTGACGCGATCAAGAGCCTGAACGACACCCTGATCGGGGCGGGCGCGTTCGGCGCCGGCGCGTTCGGCCTGGTCAACCGCGGTCTGCTGCCGGTCGGCATGCACCAGTTCGTGAACTCCTTCGCCTGGTTCCAGACCGGTGACTTCACCAAGCCCGACGGCACCGTCGTGCACGGCGACCTGACCCGATTCTTCGCCGGCGACCCGACCGCCGGACAGTTCATGGCCGGCTTCTACCCGATCATGATGTTCGCCCTGCCGGCCGCCGCCTTCGCCATCGCCCACACCGCCAAGCCGCACCGCCGCAAGGCCGTCACCGGCATGATGCTGTCGCTGGCGCTGACCTCCTTCGTGACCGGTGTCACCGAGCCGATCGAGTTCGCCTTCGTCTTCATCGCCCCGCTGCTGTACGTGATCCACGCCATCCTCACCGCCGTCTCGATGGCCGTGACCTGGGCGCTCGGCGTGCACGACGGCTTCACCTTCTCCGGCGGCCTGATCGACTACCTGCTCGCCTGGAACAAGGCCACCGACCCGTGGATGATCATCCCGCTCGGCCTGGCGTTCGCCGCGCTGTACTACTTCCTCTTCCGCTTCGCGATCGTCAAGTTCGACCTCAAGACCCCCGGTCGCGAGGACGACGACGAGATCGAGGACGTCACCAAGGCCTGACCCCCGGAACCACCGGACGCCGCTCACGGCCCCGCCCCGCCCCCCGTCCCCCGGGTGGCGGGGCGGGG
>NZ_BAAAKJ010000020.1:38981-41860 GCF_039527695.1 Kitasatospora putterlickiae | reverse complement strand
CCCCCGCGGCGGCCGCCCGCTGAGACGGTGGTTGACGAACCCGCGGACCCGCTGGTCAACTGAAGCCGTGAACGCCCCCCGCCCGCTGGTGACCCGCAGCCACATCGACTTCGGTCGCGTGTGGTCCGCGGCGTGTCGCGGCTGACCCGAGCGTTCCCCCCGCCGCCGCCTGGCTGACGTCCCCGCCGCGCCCCGGCCCGCGCACCACCCCGTCACCCGCGCCCGCCCGTACCCCGGGCCGGCCGGCCCGTGCCCGCGCACCCCCGCCCACCCCGTCCCCGGGGCCGGCGGGCCGGTCCGCGACCCGCCGCACGCACCGCTTCCGTCCCAGGAAAGTCCAGGCCACCCATGCCCCGCCAGCTGCACCTTTCCGCCGCCCTCGACAGCCCCGGCCACGTCGACGCCGCCCACTTCACCGCCCTCGCCGGGCTCGCCGAACGGGCCGCCCTCGACTTCGTCACCCTCGACGACTCCTACGCCGCCGAACCGCTCCGGCTCGACGCGCTCGCCACCTTCGCCCGGCTCGCCCCGGTCACCCGCGGCCTCGGCCTGGTCCCGACCGTCACCACCACCCACACCGAGCCCTTCCACACCTCCATCTCGGTCAACACCCTGGACTGGGTCAGCGAGGGCCGGGCCGGCTGGCTGGTCGGCGTCTCCGACACCGAGGCCGAGGCCAGGGCCTTCGGCCGCAAGGGCGCCGCCCCGGCCGACGAACTCTGGGCCGAGGCCGCCGACGCCGCCGAGGTCGCCGTCCGGCTCTGGGACAGCTGGGAGGACGACGCCGAGATCCGCGACACCGCCACCGGCCGGTTCGTCGACCGCGCCAAGCTCCACCACATCGACTTCGAGGGCCCGCGCTTCTCCGTCCGCGGCCCCTCCATCACCCCCCGCCCGCCGCAGGGCCGCCCGGTGATCGCGGTCACCGTCACCGCCGCCGACCTCGCGCCGGACGCCGGCCCCGGAGGCCGCGCCCGGGTCGCCACCGCCGCCCGCTACGCCGACGTCGTCCTGCTCGACGCCCCCGACCGGGCCACCCGGCTCACCGCCGCCACCGAACTGCGGCTGCGCGGCGGCGAGGCGCTGAGGATCCTGGCCCGGATCCCGGCCGCGCTGCCCGACGGGGCCGCGGCCGACTCCCTGCTCACCGAGGTCACCGAGGGCGGCGGCGGGGTCGACGGCTTCCACCTGCTGCCCGCCGACCCGGCCCGCGACCTCGCCGCGCTCGCCGACCGCGTCGTACCGGCGCTGCGCGAGCGCGGTCTGTTCCGCGCCGGCTACACCGGCCGCACCCTGCGCGAGCACCTCGGCCTGGCCCGCCCCGCCAGCCGCTACGCGCTCGCCGCGACCATCCCCTCCCCCGCTTCCGCCGCTTCCGCCGGCAACCCCACCGCGACCGCCGAGGTGACCCGATGACGGACCGCCCGCTCAAGCAGATCCACCTCGCCGCGCACTTCCCCGGCGTCAACAACACCACCGTGTGGAGCGACCCGGCCTCCGGCAGCCAGGTCGCCTTCGACTCCTTCCGCCACCTCGCCGCGACCGCCGAACGCGGCCGGTTCGACTTCTTCTTCCTCGCCGAGGGCCTGCGGCTGCGCGAGGTCAAGGGCCGGATCCACGACCTGGACGTGGTCGGCCGCCCCGAGTCGATCACCGTGCTCGGCGCGCTCGCCGCCGTCACCACCCGGCTCGGACTGGCCGCCACCGTCAACGCCACCTTCAACGAGCCCTATGAACTGGCCCGCCGGTTCGCCTCCCTGGACCACCTCTCCGGCGGCCGCGCCGCCTGGAACATGGTCACCTCCTCCGACGCCTTCACCGGCGAGAACTTCCGCCGCGGCGGCTACCTCGACCGCGCCGACCGCTACACCCGGGCCGCCGAGACCGTCGCGCTCGCCCGGGAGTTCTGGGACGCGGCGGGCACCGGCACGGTCCGCCACCAGGGGCCGCAGTTCGACGTGGAGGGCACCCTCTCGGTGCCCCGGCCGCCGCAGGGCCACCCGGTGGTGATCCAGGCCGGCGACTCCGACGAGGGCCGCGAGTTCGCCGCCGCCACCGCCGACGTGGTCTTCAGCCGGCACTCCACCCTCGCCGCCGGCCAGGCCTTCCACGCGGACGTCAAACGGCGCCTCGCCGCGTACGGGCGCAAGCCGGACGAGCTGAAGATCATGCCCGGGGTCACCTTCGTCCTGGGCGACACCGAGGAGGAGGCCGTCGAGCGGGCCGCCGGCATCCGCCGCGCCCAGGTGAGCCCGGCCACCGCGATCAACTTCCTGGAGCAGGTCTGGGGCGTCGACCTCGCCGACCACGACGTGGACGGCCCGCTGCCCGCCGTCGACCCGGTCCGCGACTCCGGCCTCGTCCAGGGCCGCACCTCGCTCGGCGACCCGCTGGAGATCGCCGCCAAGTGGCGCGCGGTGGCCGCCGAGAAGGGGCTCAGCAGCCGCGAGCTGGTGATCGAGGTGACCGGCCGGCAGAGCTTCATCGGCACCCCGGCGAGCGTCGCCGCCCAGATCGACCACCATGTGCAGAGCGACGCCGCGGACGGCTTCATCCTCGTTCCGCACCTCACCCCGGGCGGGCTGGACGACTTCGTCGACCGGGTGGTGCCGCTGCTCCAGGAGCGCGGGGTGTTCCGCACCGAGTACACCGGGACGACGCTGCGCGACCACCTCGGCCTGCCGGTCCCCGGCCGGCCCTGACCCCGCCGCCGGTCCGCCCCGCCGCAGGTCAGACGCGGCCCAGCCGGGCGGCGTGCACGCCGGCCTGGAAGCGGCTCTCCGCGCCCAGGCCGGCGGTCAGTTCGGCGACCAGCCGGCGCACCGTGCGCTCGGACAGCTCCAGCTTGCGGGCGATCGCCGCGTCGGTCCGCCCGGCCG
>NZ_BAAAKJ010000020.1:34426-38963 GCF_039527695.1 Kitasatospora putterlickiae | reverse complement strand
GGGTCGTCTCCGTCGCGGCGGGCAGGAGTTCGGCGGGCGTCCAGGCGGCCGACCAGAAGTACTCGAAGAGCTCGGCGACCAGCGCGACCAGCGCCGGCTCGCGCACCACCACCGCCGCGTCCGCGACCGGGGCGTCCCCGCCCGGACCGGCGCCGGGGGCGGGCAGGATCGCCAGCCGGGCGTCCACCACGATCAGCCAGAGCGGCAGCGAGTGGGCGACCCGGATCCGCGCCCCGGCCCCGGTCAGCTCCCGGACGTGCCCGAGCACCGCCGGGCGGCGCAGCGCGGCGGCCGGGTGGATGGTGCGCAGCGCGGCGCCGTGCGCGAGGGCGAGGCGTTCGCGGGCGAGCTTGCCCGCCAGGGCCGGGCCGGAGAGGTCCTGTCCGGGGCGCAGCGAGAGGGCCTCGGTGCGGGCGCCGCGGGCGGCGTCCTCCAGCAGGGCGGCGATCCGGTCGGCGCCGCGGACCACCTCCAGGGCGGTGCCGGCGCGGTGCCGTTCCTGGACGGGCAGGTAGCCGGTGTGCAGGCGGTCGACGGCGTCGCGGGCCCGGTGCAGGGCGCCGAGCAGGTCGGTGACCTGCCGGTCGGCGTCGAGCAGCAGTTGCCGCACGGCGGTGTCCACCGAGACGGCGGCCCGGTCGGCGGAGTGGTCCGGGACGGGGCCGGCCGCGGCGGGCTGGAGCAGGCCGAGGGCGAGCAGTTCGGCGGTGGCGGCGGCGAGCCGGGGTTCGTCCCAGCCGGGGAGCGGTTCGGCGGGCGGGCGGCCGGGTTCGGCGAGCAGGCGGGCGTAGAGCCGGGTGGCGTCCCGGTCGGCGGGGCTCTCCATCGGCGCAGCCTAGTGAGGCCGGGGACCCGCCCGCCCGGGTTTCCATCCTGCGAGACGGCGGTTTCCGCTCCCGGTCATGGCCGGTTCCGGCAGCGCCCGGGGCGCTGACCGGCGGCGCCGCGGTGGCCAGGATGGCGCCCATGACGGCTCTTCCCGAGGCTTCGACGATCTGGTTGGACGGCGCGCTGGTGCCCTGGCACGCGGCGAGCACGCACGTCCTCTCCCATGGACTGCACTACGGAACGGGGGTGTTGGAGGGCACCCGGGCGTTCGCCACGGCGGACGGCCCGGCGGTGTTCCGGCTGCCCGAGCACCTGCGCCGGCTGGACCTCAGTGCGCGCATGCTGCGGATGGAACTGCCCTTCGGTGTGGAGGAGTTGGCGAAGGCCACGGTCGACCTGGTGCGGACCAACGGTCATCGTTCGTGCTACCTGCGGCACTTCGCCTTCCTGGGCTACGGCGCGATGGGCCTGGACATGCGGTCCTCGCCGACCGTCACGGCGATCGCGAGCTGGGAGTGGCGCTCCCAGCTGCCGGACGCGCGGGGCGGGATCCGGCTGAAGACGAGCAGTTGGCGGCGGACCGACCCGAACACGGTGCCGCCCGCCGCGAAGGCGACCGGCCCGTACCTGAACTCGGTGCTGGCCCGCCGGGAGGCGACCGACGCGGGGTACGACGAGGCGCTGCTGCTCGGCCCGGACGGCGCGGTGAGCGAGTGCACCGGCGAGAACGTGTTCGCGGTCCGGGACGGGGTGCTGCGCACGCCCCCGGCGAGCGCGGGCGCCCTGGAGGGGATCACCCAGGACACCGTGCTGACGCTGGCGCGCGACCTGGGCGTGCCGGTGCGGGTGGAGGCGCTGCTGCGTTCGGACCTGTACGCGGCGGACGAGGTGTTCGTGTGCGGGACGGCGGCCGGGGTGGTGGCGGTGCGTTCGCTGGACGACCGGGAGCTGCCGGCCGCCCCCGGTCCGCTGACCGAGCGGCTGCGGACGGCCTACGAGGCGGCGGTGAGCGGCGCGGACGGGCGCTACCGGCACTGGCTGACGTACGTGGAGTGAGGGGTCAGACCTGGTAGACGGCGCCGGGCCGGGCGATGTCGACCGGTCCGGAGTACGCGGCGGCCGCGTCCCGCCGGTTCAGTTCGGCGTCCGTCCACGGGGGGATGTGGGTGAGGACGAGCCGGCGGGCGCCGGCCGCGGTGGCGTGCTCGCCGGCCTCGCGGCCGTTGAGGTGGACGGCCTGGTAGGTGTCGCGGCCGTCCAGGTAGGCGGCCTCGCAGAGGAAGAGGTCGGTGTCCCGGGCGAGCTCGACGAGTTCGGCGCTCTCGCCGGTGTCGCCGGAGTAGACCAGGCTGCGGCCGTCGTGTTCGAGCCGGAAGGCGAAGGCGTCGACGGGGTGGTTGACCTGGGCGACGTCGATCCGCAGCGGGCCGAGGTCGAAGCGGCCGGGGGTGAGGGTGCGGAACTCGAACACCTCCTTCATCCCCGGGTTCTCCGGCATGTCGTAGGCGCGGGCCATCCGGGCGGCGGTGCCGGCCGGGCCGTAGACGGGCATCGGGTCGGGACAGCCCTCGGCCCGGTAGTTGCGGGCGACCCAGTAGGCGCACAGGTCGACGCAGTGGTCGGCGTGCAGGTGGCTGAGCAGGACGGCGTCGACGTCGTAGATCGACACGTACTTCTGCAGGGCGCCGAGCGCGCCGTTGCCGAGGTCGAGCACGACGCGGTAGCCGTCCACCTCCACCAGGTAGCTGGAGCACGGCGAGTCGGCCGACGGGAAGCTCCCCGAGCACCCCACCACGGTCAGTTTCATCCGAGCCCCTCCGCCCCGACACGTCCTGGCTGCCGCTGGTCATGACAGCGGGCCGGGGATGCCGGCCGGAGGCGCTGCCCTGCGCGTGTTGTCGAGGGTAAGGGCGGACCGGCGCTTTGCCCCCGTCTCCGTGCCGTGCTGTGGCTGGAATCACCAGAACGCCGGGGGGGACGGGGGCGGGCGCGCGGGGTGGCGCCGCGGGTCGTGCCGAGCCTGCCGAGGCGTGTCCGACCCGCCCTACGCCCAGAGCTGGCCCTGGAGCGCTTCGACGGCGGCCTCGGTGGACTCGGCGGTGTAGATGCCGGTGGAGAGGTACTTCCAGCCGCCGTCGGCGACCACGAAGACGATGTCGGCGCGCTCGCCGGCCTGGGCGGCCTTGCGGCCGACCCCGATCGCCGCGTGCAGGATCGCGCCGGTGGAGACCCCGGCGAAGAGGCCCTCCTGCTGGAGGAGTTCACGGGTGCGCCGGACGGCGTCGGCGGAGCCGACCGAGAAGCGGGTGGTGAGCACCTCGGCGTCGTACAGCTCGGGGACGAAGCCCTCGTCGAGGTTGCGCAGGCCGTAGACCAGGTCGTCGTAGCGCGGCTCGGCGGCGACGATCCGCACGCCGGGGACCTTCTCGCGCAGGTAGCGGCCGACGCCCATCAGGGTGCCGGTGGTGCCGAGGCCGGCCACGAAGTGGGTGACGGTGGGCAGGTCGGCGAGGATCTCCGGGCCGGTGCCGGTGTAGTGGGCGCCCGCGTTGTCGGGGTTGCCGTACTGGTAGAGCATCACCCAGTCGGGGTGCTCGGCGGAGATCTCCTTGGCGATCCGCACGGCGGTGTTGGAGCCGCCGGCGGCGGGCGAGGAGATGATCTCGGCGCCCCACATGCGGAGCAGTTCGCGCCGTTCCTCGCTGGTGTTCTCGGGCATCACGCAGACCATCCGGTAGCCCTTGAGCTTGGCCGCCATGGCGAGCGAGATGCCGGTGTTGCCGCTGGTGGGTTCGAGAATGGTGCAGCCGGGGGTGAGCCGGCCGTCGGCCTCGGCGCGCTCGATCATGTGCAGCGCCGGGCGGTCCTTGATGGAGCCGGTGGGGTTGCGGTCCTCCAGCTTGGCCCAGAGGGTGACCAGGCCCTCGGTGTTGCCCGGCACCGCGGCGGACAGCCGGGGCAGGCGGACCAGCGGGGTGTTGCCGACGGCTTCGAGCGGGCTGTCGTAACGCAAGGGGTCCTCCGGCGGGCGGCGGTGGGGTTCGGTACCGGGCGGCCCGCCCCGTCCCGGGCGGTGCGCGGGACGGGGCGGGCGGTGATCAGCGGGCGCCGCCGGCCACGGCGGGCAGGATGGTGACGCTGTCGCCGTCGGCGACGGCGGTGGAGATGCCCTCCAGGAAGCGGACGTCCTCGTCGTTCAGGTAGACGTTGACGAAGCGGCGCAGCTCGCCGCCGTCCAGCAGGCGGGCGGCGATGCCCGGGTGGCGGGCGTCGAGGTCCTGGAAGAGCTCCCCGAGGTTGCTGCCGGAGCCCTCGACGGCCTTGGCGCCGTCGGTGTAGGTGCGGAGGATGGTCGGGATGCGGACCTCGATGGCCATGGGTGCGCTCCTGTGCGAGTCGTGAGGTGGGTGGGCCGCAGCGGACGCGGCAGGGTGGTGCGGCCCGGGGCGGTGGTCTCCGCGGGCGGGCCGGGTGGGGCGGGGGCGGCTCAGTGCTGGCGCGCGGGCGTGCCGGGACAGATCGCGCCGGCGAGCCGGCACAGGTCGATGTGCAGGCGCGCCACGAGGCGGGTGCCCGGGGCCTGAGTGCTCACATCGACGGAACGCATGGGCTCATCGTATAGATTCCCGGGCCCGCTCCTCCATGCCCGTCTCGGGATGCGGATGAGTACGTCCCCCATGCCGAGACGGCCCGGAAACGGCAGCGGGGC
>NZ_BAAAKJ010000020.1:33910-34397 GCF_039527695.1 Kitasatospora putterlickiae | reverse complement strand
CGGTCGGCGGGCCCCGCCCAGGTGGGTGCGGGTCAGGCCGGGTAGGCCTCGACGACCTGGACGTCTTCCTCCGTGATCACGCCGTCCACGATGCGGAACGAGCGGAACTGGTACGCGTCGTCGGGGCCGTTGCCCTCCGCGGTCGAGACCAGGACGTAGTGGGCGTTCGGCTCGGAGGCGTAGCTCACGTCGGTGCGCGAGGGGTAGGCCTCGGTGGCGGTGTGCGAGTGGTAGACGATCACCGGCTCCTCGTCCCGGTCGTCCATCTCGCGGTAGAGCTTGAGCAGGTCACCCGAGTCGAACTCGTAGAAGGTGGGCGAGCGGGCGGCGTTGAGCATCGGGATGAACCGCTCGGGGCGGCCGCTGCCCTCCGGCCCGGCGACCACGCCGCAGGCCTCGTCCGGGTGGTCGGCGCGGGAGTGGGCGACGATCGCGTCGCGCAGTTCTCGGGTGATGGTCAGCATGGCGCCAGGATAGCCACGCCCCG
>NZ_BAAAKJ010000020.1:19287-33865 GCF_039527695.1 Kitasatospora putterlickiae | reverse complement strand
GCCGGGGCGTCCGAGGCGCGGTCAGCGGAGGTCGGTACCGCCGCCCGGCGCGTGCAGGTGGTCGTGGGCGACCGCGTGCACGGCCTCGGGGTCCCGGCGTCCGAGGCCCCGGTAGCCGGCGATCAGCAGCACCGCCCAGACCGGGAAGACGTACAGCGAGATCCGGTTGTCCCGGTCCAGGCCGATCAGCACGACCACCACCGCGAGGAAGGCCAGCGCGGCCCAACTGCTCCAGACGCCGCCGGGGGCCTTGAAGGTGGGCGGCGGCAGGTGGCCGGCCCTCCAGGCCCGGCGGTAGCGGATCTGGCAGATCAGGATCATCGCCCAGGTCCACAGGCCGCAGACGGTGGCGACCGAGGTGATGTACTCGAACGCCTTGGCCGGGACGAGGTAGTTGAGCACCACGCCGACGCCCATCAGCAGCGAGGAGACGGTGATCGCGGCGGCCGGGGTGCGGTGGGTGTTGAGCCGGGTGAGCCGTCCGGGGGCCTGGCCGCGCAGGGCGAGGTCGCGCAGCATCCGGCCGGTGGAGTACATGCCGGAGTTGCAGGAGGAGAGCGCGGCGGTGAGCACCACGAAGTTGATGATGCCGGCCGCGGCGGGGATGCCGATCTTGCCGAAGGTGGCGACGAACGGGCTGACGCCGGGCCGGAACTCGGTCCACGGCACCAGCGAGAGGATGACGACCAGGGCGCCGATGTAGAACAGCGCGATCCGCCACGGCAGGGTGTTGATGGCGCGCGGGAGGGTCTTCTTCGGGTTCTCGCTCTCGCCCGCGGTGACGCCGACGAGTTCGACGCCCAGGTAGGCGAACATGACGATCTGCAGGGTCATCACGGTGGCGCCGACGCCCTTGGGGAAGAAGCCGCCGTCCTGCCAGAGGTGGGTGATCGACGCGGTGTCGCCGGCGTCGCTGAAGCCGAGGGTGAGCACCCCGACGCCGATCAGGATCATGCCGATGATCGCGGTGACCTTGACCATGGAGAACCAGAACTCGATCTCGCCGAAGATCTTCACCGAGATCAGGTTGGCCCCGTAGAGCAGCACCAGGAAGCAGAGCGCGCAGAGCCACTGCGGGATCCCGGGGGCCCAGAACTTGACGTAGACGGCGGCGGCGGTGGTCTCCGCCATGCCCGTGACGACCCAGAAGAGCCAGTACGTCCAGCCGGTCACGAAGCCGGCGAAGGGGCCGAGGAACTCCCGCGCGTACTCGGCGAAGCTGCCGGCCACCGGGCGGTAGGTGAGCAGTTCGCCGAGCGCCCGCATGATCGCGAAGATCACCACGCCGGCGACCGCGTAGGACAGGATCAGGCTGGGGCCGGACTTCGAGATGGCCGTGCCCGCGCCGAGGAAGAGGCCGGTGCCGATGGCGCCGCCGATCGCGATCATCTGGATCTGCCGGCTGCCCAGGCCCCGGTGGTAGCCCTCCTCGTCCGGATTGGCGTCGACGACCTCGTCGTAGAGCTGTTCGGCCATGCTGCACCGTCCTGGATGGGATGTCGCGGGTAGGACTCGTGGGGGGCGGGGAGCAGCAGTCGTACCACGCACGGTCCGGATAGCGGTTTCCATCTGAGCGATATTTGAGCATGCCCTGGTAGGGTTTCGCCCGTTTTGGACGGAAAAGCCCCGGCCGCTCGTCCACCATGCGGACGAGCGGCCGGGGCCTGTCCCGAACGGGGACCCGACTCCGGGAGGCCCTCGGGACCTCAGTCGGTGATCGCCTCCAGCAGCGACTCCTGCAGCGCGCCGAGCCACAGGTAGGCCATCACCAGCGGCTTGCGGTCGTCGGCGTCCGGCAGGCCGTACAGGCCCCGCTCGTCGTCGTCGGTGACCTCCAGCCGCACGCCCAGGGTCAGCCGCAGGTCGTTGAGCGCGCCCAGCCAGCACCGGCACGCGGCGGGGTCGAGGTCGACCGTGCCACCCTCGCCGCCCAGGCCGTCCAGCGCCCGCACGACGTGCAGCGCGTCCTCGCGCTTGCGGGCCCGCAGGTCCAGTTCGGTGTAGCGGCGGAACTCCCCCGACGCCTCCCGGGACTCCGCGTCGCCCGGCCCGTCCGGATCCCCGTAGGCGTCCGGGAAGAGCCGGGCCAGCGCCGGATCCTCGGGCGCCTTGGACGGCCCCTCGGCGAACAGCGCCGCCAGCGGGTCGCCGGCCCCGTCCCCCTCGCCGCCCGGGCCCGGCCCGATCAGCTCCAGCATCTGCACTTCCAGCGAGCGCAGGATGGAGGCCTCCAGCTCGTCCAGCGCGAGCACCGCGCCCCCGCCGCCGGCACTCTCGAACAACCCAGCCATCGGTATCGGTCAGCCCGTCCTCGTCGGTTCCAGTGGTCCGCGGCCGCGCGGCCGCGCGTACGGCCGGCGCGTACGGCCGATCGTGTGGCCGGCCGCGTGGCCGGTCGCGCCGTCAGTCGTGCTGCAGGGTCGCCCAGAGGCCGTAGCCGTGCATCGCCTGCACATCGCGCTCCATCTCCTCGCGCGAGCCGCTGGAGACCACCGCCCGGCCCTTGCCGTGCACCTCCATCATCAGCTTCCTGGCCTTGTCCTTCGGGTAGCCGAAGTAGGCCTGGAAGACGTACTGGACGTAGCTCATCAGATTGACCGGATCGTTGTGGACGATGGTGACCCACGGGGTGTCCGGCTCCGTCACCGGTACGCCCTCGACCTCCGGGCGCTCGATCTCCACGGGCGCGACACTCACCGCCGGATCCCTCCTGCCGCCTGTTTCGGTTCCCGGGTGGCTCCCACCCGGCCGTCACGTGGTCCTCCACGTGCCCCTCCTGCCCCATGCTGCCATCCGGGCGACCCGCGGGCGATTCCGCCCCCGCGGTCTCGACGCGCTCGGCGGATCACCGCGCCGAGAAATCGTCACATTGACGCTAAGGGGTAGTAGCATCATCCGCATGGACGCCACTTCCGTGTTCGCGGCCGGCTCGACCGCGCTGCTCACCGACCGCTACGAGCTCACCATGCTGCAGGCCGCCCTGCGCAGCGGGGCCGCGCACCGCCGATCCGTCTTCGAGGTGTTCACCCGCCGGCTGCCCGCCGGCCGGCGCTACGGCGTGGTGGCCGGCACCGGCCGGGTCCTGGACGCGGTGGAGAACTTCCGCTTCACCTCCGCCCAGCTCGACTGGCTCGCCGACCAGCGCGTGGTCGACGAGGACACCCTGCGCTTCCTCGCCGACTACCGGTTCACCGGCGACATCCACGGCTACCCCGAGGGCGAGGTCTACTTCCCCGGCTCGCCGCTGCTCACCGTCGAGGGGAGCTTCGCCGAGGCCGTGATCCTGGAGACGGTGATCCTCTCGATCCTCAACTACGACTCGGCGATCGCCGCCGCCGCCTCCCGGATGACCTCCGCGGCCGGCGGCCGGCCGGTCATCGAGATGGGCGCCCGCCGCGCGCACGAGCGGGCCGCCGTCGCCGCCGCCCGCGCCGCGTACGTGGCCGGCTTCGCCGCCACCTCCGACCTGGAGGCCGGCTTCGCCTACGGCATCCCGACCACCGGGACCGCCGCGCACGCCTTCACCCTGGTGCACGACACCGAGCGGGACGCCTTCAAGGCCCAGATCGACTCGATGGGCCGGGGCACCACCCTGCTGGTCGACACCTTCGACCTGCGCGAGGCCGTGCACACCGCCGTCGAGGTGGCCGGCCCCGAACTGGGCGCCGTGCGGATCGACTCCGGCGACCTCACCCTGCTCGCCCACCGGGTCCGCCGCCAGCTCGACGAACTCGGCGCCACCGGGACCCGGATCATCGTCACCTCCGACCTCGACGAGTACGCGATCGCCGCGCTGGCCGCCGCCCCGGTGGACGGCTACGGCGTCGGCACCAGCCTGGTCACCGGCAGCGGGCAGCCGACCTGCGCGATGGTCTACAAGCTGGTCGCCCGCGCCGCCACCCCCGACGGCCCGCTGGTCCCGGTCGCCAAGCGCGCGGCCGGCGGCAAGACCAGCGTCGGCGGGCGCAAGTGGGCGGCCCGGCGGTCCGCCGCGGACGGCGTCGCCGAGGCCGAGGTCGTCGGCACCGGGACCGTCCCGGACGCCCTGGCACCGCACCTGCTGCAGGTGCCGCTGGTCAAGGCCGGCGAGGTGGTCGGCCGGGAGCCGCTGGAGGCCGCGCGCGAACGGCACACCCGGGCCCGGGCGGCGCTGCCGCTCTCGGCCACCCAGCTCTCCAAGGGCGACCCGGTGCTGGCGACCGAGCTGCACGTGTGACGCCGGACCGGCCCCGCGACGGTTCGTGGACGGGGGAGGACCCGGGCGGCGCCCCGGGCCTTCCGCCCCCGGATGCCACTGCCTACAGTCGACCGTAGAGTTCCCCCGTACGGATGTGAGGCCCCCTCACGCCGTCTCCCCCCCGTCCTCCGCAGGACCCCACCAGACCGAGGAAATCCAGCCATGCACCGGGCACTGATCGTCGTCGACGTGCAGAACGACTTCTGCGAGGGCGGCAGCCTGGCCGTCGCCGGCGGGGCCGAGGTGGCCGCCGCGATCACCGACCTCATCGCCGAGTCCGCGCCCGGCTACCGGCACATCCTCGCCACCCGCGACAACCACATCGACCCGGGCGACCACTTCTCCGACGACCCCGACTACGTGCGCAGCTGGCCGGTGCACTGCGTCGCGGGCACCGAGGGGGTCGGCTTCCACCCCAACTTCGCCCCGTCCGTCACCTCCGGCGCGATCGAGGCGGTCTTCGACAAGGGCGCCTACGCGGCGGCGTACAGCGGCTTCGAGGGCGTGGACGAGAACGACCGGGGGCCCGCCGAGTGGCTGCGCGAGCGGCAGGTCACCGAGGTGGACGTGGTCGGCATCGCCACCGATCACTGTGTCAAGGCCACCGCGCTGGACGCGGCGCGGGCCGGGTTCACCACCCGGGTGCTGCTCGACCTGACCGCCGGGGTGGCCGCGCCGACCACCGCGGCGGCGCTGGACGAGCTGCGGGCGGCCGGGGTCGAGCTGGTCGGCACGCCGGTCGTCGGGGGCTGAGCCCGCGCACCGGCGGCGACCGCCGTCCGGACGCTCAGTGCTCGGTGACCAGCAGCTCCACCACGTCGGTCCCGCCCAGCCGGAAGGCCTCGCGCAGCTCGGCGCCGACCGCGTCCGCGTCCTCGGCCAGCCGCTCGCCGCAGACGTACACCACCCGCACCCCCAGGTACTCCATCCGGTGCCGGCCACCGCGCACCCAGGCCGCCTCGCCCTGGCTGACGCAGCGCGGCTCCGGGTCGACCTCGACCGCGACGCCCGCCTCCGGCCAGTAGAGGTCCGGAACGGCGACGTAGGTGCCGCCGCGCATCCGCAGCTCCGGGGCGGTCAGCGGGACGGGCAGCAGCCACTCGTCCACCAGCTCGCCGACCCGCGCCAGCGTCCGGTCCCGCTCGGCGGCCAGCAGGCCGTCCAGCACGGCCCGCACCCGGGGGTCGGCGACCAGCCCGGACTCGGCCAGCTCGGCGACCAGCTCCCGCACCGGGCAGCGCAGCTCGGGGCGGCGGACGGCCTCGCAGAGCACCTCGCGGACCGGCGCCGGACCTCCCGCTCCCCCGCGGACCGGGTCGCCGGACGTCCACTCGCGCAGCGCGTCGACGACCGCCCTGGCCACCGGCGCGCAGGCCAGCCCGTGCACCGAGCGCGCCACCAACTCCCGCTCGGTGCGTCGGATCCGCACCTCGCCGGCGTCCTTCAGCCGCCGCTGGCGGGGCACCAGCACGTCCACCCCGGTGACGGCGGGCAGCCGGGGCACCGCGGCGAAGCCGTACAGCGCGAGCGCGGCGGCGCCGGTGATCACCGCCCCCTCGCGGCCGCCCTCCTCCCGGCCGTTCTGCGCCGCGTAGAGCAGCGCCGCCCACATCCGCTGCTCCGGCGAGGGGTCGCCGGGCTGCAGCAGGTAGACCCGGGGCAGCAGCCGCTGCCAGGGTCCGCCGCGGCGGCAGTGCTCGCTGATGATCCGGGCCGGCACACCCCGGGCGCGCAGCTGGCCGGCGGTGAGGACGTTCTGCTGACGGCGCGCCAGTTCCTCCAGGGACGGCGGCGGCGTGGGAATCCGGTAGCTCATGCCGACACCATCCCCAACGCCCCGGAACGAGTCGCGGCCGCCTGACGCACTGTTACCCAACCGTCGTGAAACCGGGACCAGGCTGCACTAAAGTCCTCATACCCTCACCCATTCGGAGGAATGGGCGATCGGGCGGTTGCCATACCCAGTCATTCTTGATCAGTCACCAGGCCGTCTGACCCTGCGTGATCAAGCACATACGGCGAAGTCACCTCCGGGCGTCACTCCAGCCCGCCGGATTGCCTACCCTTAGTACATGTCACGTGACGAGACCGCCGGCCTCCGCGCGGCCCAGCTCCGCCTCGGACGCCTGCCCGGATACGTCCGCCGGCCGGACCCGGCCCGCCGCAGCGGCGCACAGGGCCATACCTACAAGAAGGGGTGGGAGGTCCGCTTCACCGCACGCAGCGAAGCGGAGATAGCGGAGATCCGCGACCTGGTGGTCGCCGCCGGATTCGCCCCCGCCCGCCCCTTCTTCAAGGGCCACCAGCTGATCCAGCCCGTCTACGGGATGGCAGCCGTCCAGGCCTACCTGGCGGCTAGACAGGTGGCCGAGGAGCACGCGGCGCGCACCGCCCACGACCGGGCCCGCCGGGGCTCCGAGACGGGCCGCCTCCGGGCCGCCACCAAGGCCGCACACGAGGCGGCCCACGAGGAACAGGAGGCCCAACAGGCCCAACAGACCTACGAGATCCAGCAGACCCGCGAGATCCAGCAGGCCCGGGAGATCCCGGCGATCCAGCCGGACGGCGGGCGCGAGGGCGTGGAGCACGCGACCGCGGAGCACCGCGCCGCGGACGCCCGGGGCCGGGAGCACCAGCGGGAGCGCCTGACGGCCGCCGCCGAGGCGGCCGGGACCGCAGGGGCCGCGGCTGCGGCGGCCGCGCGGCTCGTCCGCCGGCGATCCGCCGAGGCGATCCCCGCCCAGCTCGCCCGGGCCACCGCGCCGGACGACCGGATCAGCCGGGCGAAGGGGCGTCGCGCCACACCCTGACGGTTCGTCAACCTTCCGCTCGTACACGGCGATCCGCCGCCGAGGGGCCGGGCACGCGGGATGCGTGCGACGGGGCCGGCCCATCACCCCGCCCCCCGCCGGGGGCGCCGCCACCGGGCCCGCCCGGGGCGTCACCGCAGCCCGGCGCGGTCCGGCACGACCCGTCCGGCGCGCGGACGGTGGTGCGACCGGTGGTGCGGCCGCGGCTTCGCGCCGCAGACGTGGACGAGAACCGCCGAACCGCCTACGGTGGCACATCACACCCTCTGCGGTGGCGTGCCGACCGGCCGCCGCCACCGGCCGTGCCACCCCGCTGACCGGCCACGAAGCTCCGCACCCACGCCTCTGACACCCCTGCGCACCACTCCCCGCCCGTCCGCCACCGCCGCACCGCACGCCGGCCCCCACCCGGCCACCGCCGGAACCGGCCGCGCGGCGGCGCCTTCCGGGCAATCCAGCCGATTGGTAACCCAGCGCACCGAGCGCCTACCGTAGAGTGAGCACAGATGATCGACCGTCAGAAGCCCATCTCACTTGCCGAGAAGCCGAGATGACCCAACGTCATGACAGCACCGCCGAGCCACCCCCGGGGCCCGGCGAACCCGCCGTACCGCTGGAGTTCGCGGCGTTCTGCGAGCTGCACCGACCGCGGTACCTCAGCTATGCCCGGGTCTGGCTGCCCGACCCTGACCGCGCGGCCGGCGCCGTCCAGCAGGCCTTCGCGGAAATCGCCGTCCAGTGGCGCGAGTTGCTGGGAAGCTCCAACCCCACCGCGCACGCCTGGCAGATCCTGCGCGACACCGTCGGCTACCACACCCGGCAGAGCGGCCCGCCCTCCGGCCGCCCCGAGACCCAGGACCGCCCCGAGGCCCAGGACCGGCCCAACGCCCAGGACCGGCCCGGCCGGCCCGCCGACGACGACCTCGCCATCCTGCACTACGTCGTCGGCCTCGCCGCCCCGGAGATCGCCGACGTCATCGGCACCGACACCGCCAGCGTGGCCGGGCGGCTGCGCCGCACCATGCTGCGCGAGGCCTCCGGCTGGTGAGCCGGTGACCACCCCCACCGGCTCCCTCAGACCCGCTCACCGGTGACGTCGTACAGGTGGTGGACCGGATCGTGGATCAGGTAGCGCGAGAACGACTCCACCGTGAAGCGCGCCCCGTCGCCGCGGTTGCCGGTGCGCTCCCACCGCTCCCCCGAAACCCCCTCGAACGCCACCGCCAGCACCTCGGCCGCCTGCGCCAATTCCCCCGCCACCACGGCCGGATCCTGCTCGCCGTACCGATCGGCGACGGCCGTCTCGTCCTGGTCCCAGTTGGCGAACAGCGGGTCGTCCTGCTCCAGCATCAGGTTCAGCCGGACGTGGAACAGCCGGAAGACGTCCCGCACGTGGCACGCGTACTCAAGGTCCGACCAGACCTCCGGCCGCGGCCGCAGGCGCACCGCCGCCGGCTCACCGGCCAGCACCCCCGCCCAGGCCACCGCGTTGGCCCGGATCATCCCGGCCACGTCCTCCCGCCCGACCGCCCCGGCGTGCAGCCCGCAGTCCACGCAGGGGCGCTCCAGCACCCACGTCCAGTCCTTGGTGTCGGGGACGATCCCGTCGTCGCCGGCCGTCCCGCTGATGTGCTCGGAAGTGCTCATGCGCCCAGGATGGCCGCCCCCGCACCGCCCCCACCAGCGGCGTCAGCGCCAGCGGCCGCCGAAATCCTGCCAGCCCCGGCGTCCTCGGCGGCCCGGCGGGCGGCCAGCAGATCGGCCAGGTTGGCCCGGCTCCAGTCGCACACCGCGTCCATCGGCCCCAGCAGCGTCCGGCCGAGCGGCGTCAACGCGTACTCCACCCTCGGGGGGTTCTCCGCGTACTCCGTTCGACTGACAACGCCGTCCAGCTCCATCGACCGCAGCGACTCGGCCAGCACCTTCGCCGTGATCCCCACCAGCGGCACCCGCAGCTCCGAGAACCGGCGCGGACCGCCCTCCAGGCAGCGCACGATCTTCCACGCCCACTTCCTGCCGCCCAGCACGGGGAGCCGCCGCACCTGGCAGTGCGGGTCGAAGAAGTCCGGCGGCAGCGGTACGGGCACGATCCGAGTCATGCCCCCGACGGTAACCGAACGGGCGTGCGCCCCGGTACCGTTGAAGTAACCGGCACCCCCCGTTCTACCGTCGTGGCCACACGGCGGGCGGCGACGAACGCGCCCGCCCTGCCCTGCTGTCGTGCCCGACGAACGGACGGAGACCCCCGTGCACCCCACCCCCACCGATGTGATCGTGTTCGGCGCCGGCGGCCAGGTCGGCCGCGCCGTGATCGCCGAAGCCCGCCGACGCGGCCTGACCGTCACCGCCGCCGTCCGCACCCCCGAACGGCACGCCGACCTGGCCGGCCCCGGAACCACCGTGATCCGCTGCGACGTCACCGACCCCGCCGCCGTCGCCGGCGCCGCCCACGGGCACGCCGCCGCCGTCAGCACCGTCTACACGCCCGACGTCCCCGCCCTCGACTTCTACCCCGCCGCACTGCGCGCACTGGTCACCGGCCTCGGCACCGCCGGCGTGCGGCGGCTCGTCCACGTCGGCGTCGCCACCACCCTGGAGACCGCCCCCGGCGTCGCCGTCCACGACGACCCCGCCTTCCCCGAGGCGTACCGCGCCTTCTCGCTCGGCCACGCCGCCGCCCTCGACCTCCTCCGGGACTCCCCCGCCACCCTCGACTGGGTCGTCGTCACCCCGCCCCTGGACCTCGACCGCACCGCCCCCGGCACCGGCCACTACCGCACGGGCGGTCCGCAGGTGCTCGGCACGCGGATCGCCCAGGCCGACCTCGCCGCCGCCGTCACCGACCAGCTCACCGGCCCGGCCACCCGTCACCGGGAACGGATCGCCGTCGCCGAGTGACCCGCGGGACGGGTGAATTCGCTGGCGGGAACGGAGCGCTCCGGTCCATCCTGACCGGCATGCCGACCTCCGCCCGCGACCCCCACGCCGCCTTCGACCCCGGCGCGCTCGCCCGCAAGCCCACCCTGCCCGGCGCCACCGTCACCCTCGTCCCGCTCTCCGCCCGGCACACCGACGCCATGTGGCGGTTCACCGACGACGAGGAGACCAACCGCCTCACCGGCACCCGCCGGACCTTCACCCAGGACGAGATCCGCGCCTGGTGCACCACCCGCCCCGAACAGCCCGACCGCCTCGACCTCGCCATCGAGGACCGCGCCACCGGCCGGTTCCTCGGCGAACTCGCGCTCAACGACACCGACCCCGACAACGCCTCCGCCCACTTCCGGATCGCCCTCACCCCCGGCAGCACCGGCCGCGGCATCGGCACCGAGGCCACCCACCTACTGCTGCGCCATGCCTTCGAGACCGTCCGCCTGCACCGCGTCCAACTGGAGGTCTACGCCTACAACCCCCGCGCCGTCCGCGTCTACGAGAAGGCCGGCTTCCACCACGAGGGCCGCGCCCGCCAGGCCCACCACTGGGCCGGCGAGTACCACGACGTCCTGCGGATGGCCGCCCTGCGCCCCGAATGGCTCGCCACTCACCCCTGATACGGCGGCCACTGCTGCTGCGGCGGCGGCGGATACCCCTGGTACGCCGCCGCGGCAGCGGCCCGCTCCCGCCGACGCCTCCGACGCACCACCACCAGCACCGCCACCACGACCCCGATCAGCACCACTCCCGCGAGCCCCGCCGCGCCCCGCAGCACCCACTGCACGCCACGGTTCGGCCCGCTCGGCGGCGGCACCGCCACCGGCGACCCCCAGTCCTCCTCCTCACTCGGCGTCGGGGTCACACCCCCCTGCGCCTCAGCCCGCCCGGCCAACGGATTCTCCCGCGACCCGCCGTCCACCGCCGGATTCGCCTCCAACGCCTTCGCCGGCGACAACAAGCCGTACCCGTACCGGTCACTCGGCACCGCCGAGCCGTCGACGGGCGGCGTGGCGGTCTTGATCATCCGGTTGATGACCTGCCCGGCGGAGAGGTTCGGGTACTTCGCGCGGATCAACGCGGCGGTGGCGGAGACGTAGGCGGTGGCGGCCGAGGTGCCGCTGCCGATGCCTTGCCCACTCGTAGACTTGGCACTCGCCTGGGCGATCTCCGCGCCCGGTGCCACCAAAGTATTCTCGGGTCCGAAGTTCGACTTGTCCCAGATCATGCCCTGCCGGTCCACCGCTCCGACGGCCAGAACCCCGGGGAAGGCGGCCGGGTACTCCACGGCTCCCCCCTTGTTCCCCGTACCGGCGACCAGGACCACGTCCTTGTCCATCGCGTACTTGACGGCCGCACGCTCGTCGGGATCGGCCCCGGAAGGCGCCGCGAAGGACATGTTGACCACCTTCGCACCGTGATCAACGGCGTATCGGATCGCCCTGGCGGTCTCCGACTGATCCGAGATCGAGTCCTCGTCCAAGGTGATCCGGACCGGAAGGATCTTGGCCTTGGGTGCCAGCCCCATGACGCCGGCTCCGGAGCCGTGGCCATGACCCGCGATGAGACTCGCCATTCCGGTGCCATGGCCGTCGTTGTCCAGCGTGCCGTCGGTCTTCGCCCCGGTGAAGTCCGCCCCGGCCAGCACCTGTCCTGTCAGATCCCGGTGGTCTTTCAGCACACCACTGTCAATGACGGCGACGGTGACACCCTCTCCTTGGGAGACCGGCCAGATCGTGGAATCCGCCTGGTAGGTGACGAGAGGCCACTGCGCATCGCGAATGCCGTCGGCGTGGACGGGAGTCACGCCGACGGTCACTAGCAGCCCCCCTGCCAGCAACGCGGCCGCTCGACGGCTCAGACGCCAGCACCTCAAGCCCTGCCACCCCACTCAGCGCAGAGGTTGCCCTGCGGCCCGAAGAGCGAGCCGCAGGGCAACCGATCGATTCGCCCGGCCCCGAAGGCCGACGGTCATTCCACCACGTTCGGATTGACGGCTTCGTCCGACACCCAGGTCTCCTCGTCCTCGACGAGGTAGTCGGGGCGGCTCCGCCTCTTCTCATCGTCCTTCCGGCCCCGGTCGGCGCTGCTCATCGGCATCATGGGAGTCTGCGTCAACGGGCTACCCGCCGCGCCGGTCTCTGGCCGGGTCCGGCCGCGCGCTCCCACGCCCGAACCACCCTCCGTGAAGGCTTGCTTGCCACCGCCGCCACTCTTGGCGGAGTGGTCCCCGGCACCAACGACCGTGCCGCCGGTTCGGCCGGCCACGCCCTCGGCAGCGCCCCTGCCTCGGGCGGAACCCGCGCCGGCGAGACCGCCTCCGCTCACCCCTGGCAAGCCTTCGGCGCCGAAGATGGCACCACTGCGGCCGGCGCCGGACCGCCCCGAACCCCCTTCACGGCCGCCACGAACGGCTTCCGGACCGGCCTGCCCGCTCCACCCGGCACCCGATGCCTGCCCCTGCCTGCCAGCTGGGAAGGGCTGCGGAACGCCGCTCGGGTGGGGACCTCCGCCCGTGTTGCCGCCCTGCGGCACGGCGGTCGGTGTGACGGGGTTGTTGGACAGAGGCTGGTATCCACCGTTCCCCGGCGAGCCAAGGATCGACGTACCGCCTCCCCCAGAGGACGGCTGCCCGCTCGACGTCGATGGCGCCGGGATGGCGACCGCGCCGTCCACGACGGTCCCGGCGCCGAAATTCGCCGGTGCGGCCTTGGGTGGCGGCATGGCGACACCGCCCTTGACTCCGGGGTCGGAGGGAGCCGCCGACGCCTTCGAGAACGACTGGCTCGTCCCCTGCGGGTTCGAGCGTCCAGCGCCGTTCATCCCGGGATCCGCCACTCTGCCTTCCTGCGGACGGGATACCGGCACCGCGCCCGAGCCGACATTGCCGGCACCAACGCCGCTGAGGAAGCCGCCAACAGCCGCGTAACCGGTCGCTCCCGCGTCGTCCGGTGGGGACTCCGCGAACTCCTGGTTGGCACTGCCCGGCTTCGACGGCCCCGGCTGACCCGGAGGGGGCGGGGGCTTCAGCATCGGGCCGGCGGTGCGGTAGTGCATGGCGAGGGTCTGGAGGACGGTGGCGGCCTCGGTCTTCTTCTGGTTGGCGACGTCCGTGCGGGCGTCCTCGTCGTCGGCGCCGAAGAGGGAGGAGAAGGTGTCGCCGACGCCGTCCTTGAACTGGTCCCAGCCGCTGGGCTCCTCCGGCATGTCGCGCTTGGCCTTGGCCATCGCCTCGGAGATCGCCTTGAGGGTGATGGCCGCGTCGTTGGCGTAGGAGGCGGTGGTGTTGATGGTGGTGGCGAGGTGGAGCATGCGGGCGTGGAAGGCGTCGCTGGTGTCGCCCTCCCAGGAGGTGGCGGCCTCGGTGCTGGCGCGGGTGAGGGTGGCGCGGATGGCCTTGAGGGTGTCGGCGGCGCGGCGCCAGGGGTCGGCGGCGGCCATCACCTCGCCGGGGTTGAGCGCCTGGACGATCTTGCGGAGTTCGGCGTGGCTGTAGCTGCTGAAGTCGGTGTAGCTCATCGGGCGCCCTTCCCGTCGTCGTGCCGGGCCGGGGCGGTGGTCCGGGCGTAGGCGGCGGTGCTGGTGGCGGAGGGGTTGGCCACGGACCAGCCGTCGTCGCCGAGCTTCAGCTTGCTCTTGGTGCGCTGTTCCTGCTCCTCGTAGTTGGTCGCGGTGAGTTCGGCCTTCTTCTGGGCCTCGTCGACGGCTTCCTGGAGCTGGTTGAGGACGTCGCGCAGGCCGTCCCGCATGGTCTGGTAGCGGCCGCGCAGTTCGGTGGCCTCGGCGAAGGTGCCGAGCGCGCTGGGGCCGATGCCGCTGCGGCCGTGTGTCGTGTTGCCGTCGGCGTGGTGCTGGAACTCGGCCAGCAGCAGCCTCACTTGGGCGGCGAAGGCGCGCAGCTGTTCGACCTCGACGCGGTAGCCGCGTCCCGCCCCGCCGGTCGATCCCGTTCCGTTCCCCGTTGCCACGTTCGGCGCCTCCCCCGTGCGTCCGGCCGGTGTGTCGTTGACGGTTCCAGTGAGTGAGTCATGTCTAACACACAGGCAGCCCCTGGTGTGCCGTCAGTTCACGTCCGATGCCCGGCTCGCGGCGCCGAGGGCCCGTCGGCAGAGCGAGTCGGCGTGCCGGGTGGTCTCGGGGAGGCGGTAGCGGGGGGTGAGGCCGATGGTGGCTTCGACGGCCTCGGCGAGGCCGATGCGGTGGCCGACGGAGACGAAGACGGGTTTGACGCCGGGCCGGGTGCGCAGGGCGCGGCCGACCTCCTCGCCGGTGGCCGGGTCGGTGAGCGGGGTCGAGTCGCCGCGGGCGGGGCCGGGTTCGCGGTGGTCGAAGGTGAACGGGGTCTTGGCGACGCCGAGGGTGCGCAGTCCGGTGAGGACGCCGAGGTGGCTGGCGAGGCCGAGGCGGCGCGGGTGGGCGAGGCCGTAGCCGTCGCAGACGACGGTGCCGGGGCGGTGGGTGAGGGCGGCGAGGGCGTCGAGGACGGCGGGGAGTTCGCGGAAGGCGAGCAGGCCGGGGATGTAGGGGAAGGCGACGCGGCCGGTGGCGGTGGCCTCCTCGACGACGGCGAGGGTGGTGCGGTCGAGGACGACGGCGGGCG
>NZ_BAAAKJ010000020.1:18982-19277 GCF_039527695.1 Kitasatospora putterlickiae | reverse complement strand
TGACGTACCGGGCCAGCAGCGCCCGGGTGGTCAGCGGGGCGAGCGCGGCGCCGGTGCCCGGGCGGGCGGTGCCGGCGGTGCCGGCGATGACGCCGATGGTGCCGGCGGCCCGGACGAGCGGGCGCAGGCGTTCCTGTTCGGCGAGCGCCTCGGCCTCGGTGGTGGGCCAGTCGGCGGGGATGGGCACGGCGGTTCCCCCAGGGTGCGCGGAGCGGTGGTGCGGTCGGGCCCACCGTACCGAGCGGGGCGGGCGGGATCGGAGCCCCCCGTACGCGGCCGACCGGCGCGCGGAGGG
>NZ_BAAAKJ010000020.1:17614-18959 GCF_039527695.1 Kitasatospora putterlickiae | reverse complement strand
AGGGCCGCGCGCCGGTCGGCGGACACCAGCGGGAACCAAGGCCGGAACCCGGTCGGCTCAGGCGGTGGAGACCACCACCGTCTTCGCGGCCTTGTCGTGGACGCACTGCCGGTAGGGCTTGTCGAAGACGCCGAACAGGCCGTCGATGAGCCACCAGAGCCCGGCGCAGCAGATCACGGCGGGCAGGATGAAGACCGCCGCCCTGGTCCAGGCGGCCGACTGGGTCGGGGAGTTGCCGTCGACGAGCATGGCGACCCGGATCTTCATGGCCTTCTTGCCGAAGGTCTGTCCGTCCCGGCCGAGCATCACGCCCTCGTAGACGAGGTAGAGCAGGCAGGCGACCCAGAAGGCGCCGGCCGTGCCGGAGCGTTCGGAGAGGCTGGCGAACGGCAGGACCACCAGCAGGGCGACGACCTGCACCAGCAGGTAGTCGATCAGCCGGGCGAGGATCCGGTTGGGCCAGCCGCCGAGCGGGGGCATCCCGGGGACGGGGCCGCCGCCGGGCGCGCCGTGCCCGGCGGGGCCGTAGCCGGGCGGGGGCTGGTCGTAGGGCGATCCGCCGTAGGGGTTCTGGCCGTGGGGCGGGCCTCCGGGAGCGCCGCCGTAGGTGCCGCCGTACGCGCCGGGGCCGCCGTCCGGGGGCGGGGTGGCGGACGGCGGGGTGCCGTACGGGTCCGGCGGCGTACCTTCCGGCGCGCCCCCGCCCGACTGCGGGGGCTGCTTGCCGAAGGAGGGCTTGCCGCCCCCCTCCGGCTCAGGGCCTGAGGGGTCGTAGGTGCTCATGCCCCGAGTAGAACATCACGCATTGTACGAACTTGGGATATTGAGTCTGTTTTGTCCGGCAAGACCATCGGACGGGAGAGCGGTGGCGCCTCAGTGCCGGACGACCCGGGTGCGGGCCGCCCGGTCGTGCCAGCCGCGCCGGGCCGGCCGGTCGAACAGCGGCCAGACCAGGCCGACCACCAGCAGCGTCGAGGCCTGCCGGACCAGCCAGCGGACCAGGGAACGGCCGATCCCCGGCCGGGCCGGAGCGTCCGCCGCCGCCGTCCGGGCCACCGCGACCACCCGGATCCGGGCGAGCCGCTTGCCGAAGGTCTGGCCGGTGCGGGCGGTCGGCAGGACCTCGTAGAGCAGTCCCACGAACAGCAGGATGCCGAGCAGCACGGCGGCCTTGCCGAGCACCGTGCCGTCGACCAGCCAGACGTCGATCTGGCGGCGGGTGAGGCGGCTGGCCATCCGGGCCTGGTCGAGCTTCCGCTGGAGGTGCGCCTCGACCGAGCGGCCGAGCGGGACGCCCGCCGCGACGGCGACCACGGCCAGCACGGCGGTGTCGATCAGCCGGGCG
>NZ_BAAAKJ010000020.1:15769-17414 GCF_039527695.1 Kitasatospora putterlickiae | reverse complement strand
TTCTCCGGGGCGGCCGCCTCGACGGGCGGGTCCTCCACCGGCTCGGGCGGCACTCCCCAGGACACCCAGCGCGACCCGTCGCCCGCCTCCATCGGCCCACGCCGCGCCCGGGGCTCCGGCTCGACCGGCGGCGCCACGTCGAGCAGCGGTTCCGGTGCCAGCGCCGGCACCGCCTCCGACACCCGTTCGAACGCCCGTCCCGCCCCGGTCGGCTCCGCGCCCGGCGCCCGATCCCCGCCACGGCGGAACACCGGCCCGTTCTCCGGCACCACGAAGGTGAACGACGCCCCGCCCCCCGTCTGGTCGAGGTACACCGGCCCGCTGTCCCCGCCGGACGGCGACCGCCCCGCGCGCGCTCCCGAGGACTCCGCCGCCGCTTCGGCTGCCACCGGCGGCGGCACGTACCGCCCGGTGCCGACTCCGCCGGCCGCCGGGTCCGGGCGGCGGGTCGCGTACCGGGGCGGTTCGAGCACCTCGCCCTCGGCCGGGGCCGGCCGGCTGGTGCCGGGCACCCAGGCCGAGCCGCCCCAGTAGCGGACGAACCCGGGGATGGAGGGGTCGGGGTAGTAGCCCGGCGCGGGGCCGGCGGCCGTGTCCGTGCTGCCGCCGGCGAGGGGCCGGTCCGTCATGGGGGCTCGCTTTCCTGGCAGGCCGATGCGGCGCGCCCGGCGAGGGGCGTGCGCGACGGCGGCACGGGCGACCCGGATGCCGCCGCCGTCGGCGCGCGAAGAGGTGCCGCCGCGAGGGCGGACAGTCGCCAGACAGTCACAAAGGGTAGTGCCTCGACGGGTGGGCGGGGCCAACTTGGCCATTCACCGGACACGCCGGGGCCGCCCACGGTAAGGAAGACGGCGCGCACGCCCGACCACGCGCCCGCCGTCCCGCGTTCACCACTCCCACACCACCACCCGGGGATCTCCGCGAGAAATCCGAGAAATCCCGGAAACCCGTGTAAGAGCGCTCCCGGGCCGCGCTCTCCAAGGGCACAGGGCCCGGAACCGGGCACGAACCGCAGGCAGAGAGGAACGATCATGGAGCGCCCGACGAGCGTGGTGGAGCACGAGCTGGAGCTCAACCTGGTGCTGTCCCCCGAGCACAGCGTCCCCGTGCCGGCCCGGCTGTCGTACGGCAGCCACGACCCCTACGCCGTGCACATCACCTTCCACCTGGACACCGGCTCGCCGGTGACCTGGGTGTTCGCCCGCGAGCTGCTGGTGGAGGGCACCTTCCGGCCGTGCGGTCAGGGCGACGTGCGGATCTGGCCGGCCCTCCCCCAGTCTTCGGCCGGGGGCACCTCCAAGGGCCGGCGCAGCGTGCTCTGTATGGCGCTGAGCTCACCGGCCGGGGACGCGCTGCTGGAGGCGCCACTGCCGGCGGTGGCCGCCTGGCTGGAGCGGGCGCACCGGCTGGTGCCGCCGGGCAGCGAGATGGCCGCGCTGGACATGGACGGCTCGCTGGCCGAGCTGCTCGCGTGAGCCACCGTGCCGTCCCGGCCGAGCCCGGCGGTCCCACTCGACTCGTCGGACCTGGGGGATCCGGAGGATCCGGCGAACCCACCGGCCCGCCGGCCCCGTCGACTCAGCGGGCCGCGGGGGCCTGCTGACGCTCGTCGCGCGCGGAGTCCGGCCGTCCGCCGCCGCGCTGG
>NZ_BAAAKJ010000020.1:0-15717 GCF_039527695.1 Kitasatospora putterlickiae | reverse complement strand
GCCGGGCAGCGCCGCCGGCGGCGCACCGGCCGCCAGGCGCCGGGCGCGGACGCGTAGCGCGGCGGCCAGCAGGAAGCAGACCCCGACGATCGGGTAGACGGAGGTCGGGATCTGGCGGAGCGGCGACAGCTCCAGCACCAGCGCGCCCTGCGGCTTGGCGAGCCACATCGCGAAGGACAGGAAGGCGACCAGCGTGGCGGCGAAGGCGGCCCGCCAGCGGACCTTCCGGACGGCGGCCGGACGGGCCCGTTCGACCGCCGCCTCGCAGCCGAGCAGGACGAGCACCGGCAGGCACCAGACCCAGTGGTGGGTCCAGCTGATCGGCGAGATCAGCACGGCGGTGACGGCGGTGCAGCAGACGCCCCAGGCCTCGGCCCGGGACAGCCAGCGCGCGCTGCGGGCGGCCCAGGCGGCGACGCCGAGGCCGGCCACCGCGACGACGACGGCGGCCAGGGTGGCGACGGTGCCCGGGTCGGCGGTGTGCGTCAGCCGGGCGACGGCGCCGCTGAGCGCCTGGTTGTCGACGATCTCGGTCTTGCCGACCCGCGAGGAGTCGTAGAGGTACTTGGTCCAGAAGCCCCAGGTGGCATCGGGCAGGACGAGCGCGCCGATCAGGAAGGTGCCGAGGAAGGTGGCGCCCGCCGTGAACGCGGCCCGGACGCGTCCGGTGAGCAGCAGGTAGACCGCGAACAGGCCGGGGGTGAGCTTGATGCCGGCGGCGATGCCGATCGCGACGCCCTTGCCGCGGCGTCCGTCGGGCCGGGTGAGGTCCCAGAGGATGAGGCAGGCCAGGGCGAGGTTGATCTGGCCGTAGCGCAGCGTGGTGTAGACGGGTTCGAGCCAGACGCCGACGCCGGTGACCAGGATCACGCCGATCGCGCGCAGGTCCCGGCGCGGCCAGCCGACCAGCTTGAACGACAGGTGGGTGAGCAGCGCGAGCAGCCCGAGGTTGCAGAGTGTGACCGCGACCCGCAGGAACGGGATGGGGAACCAGGTCGTCGGCACGAACAGCATCGCGGCGAACGGCGGGTAGGTGGCGGGCAGGTTCCACTGGGTGACGCGCAGCGCGTAGAGGTCCTCGCCGTTGGCGACGGCGGCGCCCTCGGCCCGGTAGACGATCATGTCGACCATCGAGGTGTGCGCGAAGTGCCGCACCACCGCGTAGGCGAGCAGGGAGAGGAACGCGACCGCGGAGACGGCCAGCAGCGGTCGGCGCGGGGCCTCGCGCAGGGCGCGCAGGGGTGCGCCGAGGGCGGTGCGCAGCCGTTCCGACAGGGGGGCGGGCGCCTGGTCCGGCGCGGTGGGCACCGCGCCGCGCTCGTCTTGCACCGCTGTCACTCTTCGCTCCGTCCGCCGGTCGGCCAACCAGCGACGATACCCGATGGCCCACGGCCGGCCCGGATCGAGCCGCTCACGGAGGGTGACCGCCCTGGACGTGGTGCCGGCCGGGGGGGGNCGGAGTCGGTGGGGCGGGGGTCAGCCGGTGTAGGCGCCGAGGGCCCGGGTGAACTCCAGCGGCTGCTGGACGATCGAGCTGCAGCTGGCGTCGGCGTACGCCTTGGCGCCGCCCTCGCAGGCCTTGTCGCGGGTGCCGGACCACATCGACAGCCAGGCCAGGTGCCTGCTCTTCGCGAAGTCGGCGAGCTGCTTGGCGTCGGCGACGGTGAAGACCTCGCTGGCGACGTCGTTGACGCCGATCATCGGGGTGACCGCGACCTTGCGCCAGGCGGCCGCGTCGTCGAGCCCGAGCACGCTCTTCACCTGGGCCTGGGTGGCGGTGGCCGCGGCGATGGCGTACTTGCCCATCTGGCCCTGCGGGTTGGGGGCGACGCCGTCGCCGAAGTCCATCGCCATGATGTTGACCGCGCTGATCGCCACGCCGTTGTTCTTGGCGTCGGCGATCAGGTTGACGCCCTCCTGGGTCAGGCCGGAGGGGAGCACCGGGAGGGTGAAAGAGACCTCCAGGGCCTTGCCCTTGGCGGCGGCGTTCTTCTGGAGCTGGACGATCGCCTGGGCGCGGCGGGTGTTGGCGGCGCCGTTGGCGATGGCGCCGCCCTCGACGTCGAAGTCGACCTTGGTGATGCCGTAGGCGTCGACGGTCTTCTGGTAGACGGCGGCGAGATCGGCGGCCGAGGAGCAGGCGAGGGCCAGTTCGCTGCCGTTGGCGCCGCCGAAGGAGACCCGGACGTCGCCGCCGAGCGCGCGCAGGGCGCCGATCTGGGCGGCCACCGCGTCGGCGGCGAGGTCGCTCACGCCGCCCCACTTCGGGGTGCAGCCGCCGCCGGAGACGACGAAGGCCAGGTTGAAGTCCTTGACGCCGGTGGCCTTGGCGGTGGCGACCAGGTCGTAGGGCGGGTAGAGCGAGGTGTCGACGAACGGGCTGAAGCCGGCGCCGCCGGCCGGGGCCGGGGTGCCGGTCGCGGTGGGCGCCGGCGTGGTGGGGACGGCCGTGGTGGTGGCGGTGGCCGTCGGGGCCGGCGTGCTCGGCTGGGCGGTCGCCGTGGCGGTCGGGCTCGGCGCGCCGGTGGTCGGCCTGCCGGTGGCCGTGGCGGTCGCGGTCGCCGAGGCGGTGGCCGTCGCGGTGGTGGGGGCGGACGGCGACGCGGTGGCCGTCGCGGAGGAGGAGGCGGACGGCGAGGCGGTGGCCGTCGGGGTGGTGGTCGGCCGGCCGGACGGGGTGGGCACGGTGCCGTCTCCCGGCTTGCAGGAGGCCCGGTTGATGAGGCAGTTGCCCGGCTCGGACTGCGCGGCGCCGGAGCCCTGGGCGACGAAGCCGACCACGATGCTCTTGCCCGGCTCCAGCCGCTTGCTCCACGACTCGGGCCGGACGGTGATGTGCTGGCCCTCGGCCGTGAAGGTGGCGTTCCAGAGCGAGTCGATCTTCGCGCCGGCCGGCAGGTCGAAGGTGAGCGTCCAGTCCTCGATGGCGGCGCTGTCCGGGTTGGTGACCAGGTACTGGCCGGTGAAGCCGGAGTCCCAGCTGCTGGTGCGGCTGTAGACGGCGCCGAGCGAGGCGGCGCTGGCCGAGGAGGCGAGGACGACGACGCCCCCGGCGACCAGGGCCGCGGCGACCGCCGAGGCACCGATCAGCAGGCCCTTGCGGCCGCGCCGACGGCGGCCGGAACGGCGATGGGGCTGCTGGGTCGTCATGGGTGCTTACCTCCGGGGCTGGCAGCTGTGCGGCCGGCGGGTGACCGACGCCGATGACGCTAACGGCGCCGAATGGCCGGAAACCGCCCCCTGAGCCAGGGGTAGAACTCCCTTACGGTGCGCTTAAGAAAGAGGGGATCTCGCTCCTCCCCCGGGTCCCCAGGGGCCTGACGAAGCGCCGAAACCTTTCACCATCCGTCCGTCGCGGCCCCGTTCAGCGCGGGAACAGCGGCCCTCGGCCGCGGCGCCTGCCGGTCCGTACCGGGTCGGTGCCGTCCTGCCGGGTCCGCAGCCGCAGCCGGATCTCGGCACCGCCGAGCACGTCCGACGCGCCGAGCGCCAGGTCGCCGCCGGTCGCCTCGGCGAGCTTGCGGACGATGTCCAGCCCGAGGCCGGTGGAGCCCTCGCCGCCGTCGCCCTCGCCGCGCTTCAGCGCGGCCCTCGGGTCGGTGAAGCCCGGGCCCGCGTCCCCGACCAGCACGATCACCGAGCTCTCTGCGGGCAGCACGTCCACCGAGAAGGCGGTGCCGACCGCGGTGTGCCGGAAGACGTTGCCGAGCAGCGCGTCCACCGCCGCGGCCAGGTCGCCGCGCTGGACCGGGACGGGCGTCTCGCGGTCGGCGCCGGCCAGCTGCCAGGGGCGGCCCTCGTCCTCGGCGAGCGCGGACCAGAAGCCGACCCGCTCGCGGATCACCTCGGCGGCGTCGCAGCCGACGGTGACGGCCGGCGCGTCCTCGGGCGCCCGGCGGGCCGAGCGGATGATCTGGTCGACCTCGCGCTCCAGTTGGGACACCGCGTGCCGGGTGGCGTCGGCCGCGTCGCCCTCGCCGAGCGAGGCGGCGTTCAGCCGCAGCACGGTCAGCGGGGTGCGCAGCCGGTGCGACAGGTCGGCGGCCAACTCACGTTCGGCCGCCAGCAGTTGGACGACCCGGTCGGCCATCGTGTTGAACGCGTGGGCGGCCTCGTGCAGCTCCACGGGGCTGCCGGCCGCCTGCTTGCCGTCCACCGGCACCCGGACGGCGAGGTTGCCCGCGCCGAGCGAGCGGGCGGCGGCGGCCAGCCGACGGGCCGAGGCGACGATCCGGGCACCCATCCGGTCGGCGACCAGCACCGAGATCGCGACCAGTCCGAGCGCGACCCCGGAGAGCACCTGCCAGGCGGTGGCGACACCCCGGGTGAGGTCGTCGTCGGCCACGAACACCTCGACCACGGCGGTCCGCTCGGTGTCCACGGCGACCGGCTGGAGCAGCGCGAAGCCGCCCGGCACCTCCACGGTGAACGAGCGCCCCTGGAAGCCCGCGGTGGCCACGTCGGCGTCCAGCGCCCGGACCTCGCCGATGGTCGCGCCCGCGTCCGGCCCTGAGGCCGCGGCGGCGGCCGTCCCCGCCCGTCCCGGCGTGCCCTGGGCCCCCTGGACGCCCACCACCGTCCCCGTCCCGCCCGGCGCCGCGGCCACCCCGCCCGCGGTGCCGGCCGTACCGGAGGCGGCGCCCGACCCGGTGGCGGACTGGGGCAGCGGCAGGTGCACCGCCATCCGCCCCTGCGCGCCCGCGTCCGTGGAGGCCACCGCCCGGGCGATGGCGTCCTCGGCGGTGGTGATGGCCAGCGCCGGGCCGAGCGCGGCGGCCTGCCGCTCGGCGGCCGTGAACGCCCGGTCCCGGGCGGTCTGCTGGACCATCAGGCCGAGCGGGATCAGGAAGGCCAGCGCGACCATGGTGGTCCCGGCCACGGCGGCCTTGATCAGCGCCCAGCGCAGCGAGTGCCGCAACCGCCTCATGTCCTGCGCTCCACGGGGACGGGCCCGGAGCCGGCGGACTGCCCGGACGCCTCCAACCGGACCCCGACCCCGCGCACGGTGTGCAGGTAGCGCGGACTGGACGCGGTCTCACCGAGCTTGCGGCGCAGCCAGGACAGGTGCACGTCGATGGTCTGGTCGCCGCCGTAGGTCTGCCGCCACACCTCGGCCAGGATCTCCTTGCGCGGCACCACCACGCCCGGCCGGGCCGCGAGGAAGGCCAGCAGGTCGAATTCACGGCGGGTCAGGTCCAGCGCCCGCCCGTCCAGCGAGGCCTCCCGGCGCTGGAGGTCGATCGCCAGCCCGCCGACTCTGAGCACCTGGCTGACCGGAGCCGCCCCGCCGCCGAGCCGGCGCAGCACGGCGGCCATCCGGGCGCTCAGGTGCTCACCGGAGAACGGTTTCACCAGGTAGTCGTCGGCCCCGTCGTTGAGCAGCCGGACGATCTCCGCCTCGTCGTCCCTGGCGGTGGAGATGATGACCGGGACGTTGGTCAGGCCGCGGATCATCTTGAGCGCCTCGCTGCCGTCCAGATCCGGCAGGCCGAGGTCCAGGATCACCAGGTCGCAGCCGACCTGGGCGACCTCGCGCAGCGCCTCAAGTGCCGTGCCCACGCTGCGAACCGCGTGGCCGGTGTCGGTCAGGTGGCGGATGAGGGCGGATCGCACGAAGGGGTCGTCCTCGACCACGAGCACTGTTGCCATGGGGCTGCACGGTACGCCATCGGCCCCCATTGGTCTGTACCTCGGGTTGGTTCGCGCCGGTCTGTGCGGGGCTGGCAGGACTTGTGCAAGTTCCCTGTGGAAGTACCGGGGTGCCCACCGGCCCGTTCGGGAGATACGGCAGGATGTGCGCACGATGCGGAACGGACTGGTACAGCTCGGCGCCTGGGCGGCGGCCACCGGGGCGGCGGTGGCGCTGTCCTGGCTCGGCGTGCACGCCGTGCTGACCGGCGCCGCGTTCGAACAGCCCACCGCGCTGCCACTGCCCTCGCCGGCCTCCGCCGACGGTGCGAGACCCTCGCCGACGCCCTCGGCGACGCAGCCGCAGCCGCAGCCGCAGCCGGCCGACCGCACCGGACCGACCGCGACGCCGTCCACCGGCCGGGCGTCGGCGCCCCCGCCCAGGGCGACGGCCCCCGCGCCGACCACGACCCGCCCGGCCCCGGCCACCAGCACCACGTCCTCCGTGCACAGCTACCCCGTCCCCGGCGGCCGGGTCGCCGTGGACCTCCAGTCGGACCACGCCTCGCTGGTCACGGCCACACCGGACTCGGGCTGGACGATGCAGGTCTGGAACGGCCCCCAGTGGTTCCGGGTGGACTTCTCCAAGGACGAACAGACCAACTCGGTGATCGTGTCCTGGAACGGGTACCCCCCGAGGGTCGACAAGGTCGTCCGCTGACCGGGCCCGGTCACCACCGTTCGAAGGGCACGTAGCCCGGCAGGTAGGGCCCGCGGTACCGGGAGCGGTCGACCAGGGTGTGTCTGGTGCCGCCGGGCACCCCGATCGCGGCGAGCACCACGGTGCCGTACGCGTCGCGCACCTCGTACGGCTCGGCGAGCGAGGCCGCGCCCCGGTCGACGGCGTAGTCGTACGCGTAACAGACGTCCGGCACGGCGACCGCGAGGTCGATCACCCCGTCCCCGTGCTCGGCGAGGTGCCCGGCCAGCTCCCGGCCGCGCGGGCCGATCACCTGGACGAGCGAGGTCAGCACGAACCTGGTCCCGGGCGCCCGCAGCACGTAGGAGACCGTCTCCGGCTCGCCCGTCTCCGGGCCTGCGTACGCGGTGCAGCGCAGCCCGAGCGCGACCGCGTACCGGTGGGCCGCCCGTTCGGCGTCGCCGACCGCGAAGACCACCGCGTCGGCGCGGGCCGCCGGAAGCAGCCCGGCCTCCTCCGGGCCCGCGGCGCCGAGGACGGCCGGGCCCGGGGCGAGCAGCACGCGTTCGGCGGCGGTGTCGGTCATGTCAGCCCTCCCGGTCGGGATACGGGACCACGGCCCGGGCCCGCCGGGGGTGGGGACGGGCGCACGGGGTTGTGGCTGGAGGGTGGCGCCGGTCCGACGTCCGCGCAACTGTTCCGTTTCCTCCTGGTCAAGCTGTGCTCCGGGACGGGAGAATCGGGCGCACCGTTGTACAGAATGCCCACCGGAGGACGGAGCCCTCGATGCCCCCCGCCCACGCCGCCAGCTCCCCGGGCGCCCCCGGATCGTCCAACTCGCCCACCGGACACGGACATTCCGTCGCGCCCGGCGGCGGCCCCGCCGGGAGCACCAACGACGCGATCGACGTGCTGGACGGCCGGCTGATCCGGCTGCTCGCCGAGGAGCCGCGGATCGGCGTGCTGGAGTGCTCGCGCCGGCTCCAGGTCGCGCGCGGCACGGTGCAGGCCCGGCTGGACCGGCTCCAGGCGCGCGGGGTGATCGGCGGCTTCGGCCCGGAGGTGGACGCGGCGGCGCTGGGCTACCCGGTGACGGCCTTCGCCACCCTGGAGATCTCCCAGGGCCAGGGCATGGACGTGCGCGAGCACCTGGCGGCGGTGCCGGAGGTGCTGGAGCTGCACACCATCACCGGGCGCGGCGACATGATGGTGCGGATCGTGGCCCGCTCGAACGCCGATCTGCAGCGGGTGATCGACCGGGTGGTCGGCTTCGACGGGATCGTCCGGTCCTCGACGGCGATCGCGCTGGAGAACCCGGTGCCGTACCGGATCCTGCCGCTGGTCGACCAGGCGGCCGCCGAGTAGACCACCGCCGAAGGCCGCCGGGGCTCAGCAGGCGGGGACGGCCCCGCCGGTGCGCAGCCCCTCCAGCGCGGAGACCGACTCCGCCAGGGTGCCGACCGGGACCAGCCGCAGCCCGGCGGGCGTGTTCACCTTGGCGTCCGCGCACTCGTCCTTGGGCAGCAGGAAGACGGTCGCGCCGTCCCGGGCCGCCGCCTGGGTCTTGAGCGGCACGCCGCCGACCGGGCCGATCACGCCCTGGTCGTCGATGGTCCCGGTGCCGGCGACGGTCATCCCGCCGGTGAGGTCGCCGCCCTTGCCGTCCCCGGCGAGCTTGTCGACGATGCCGAGCGCGAGCATCTGGCCGGCGCTCGGGCCGCCGATGTCGCCGAGGTCGACCTTCACCTTGACCTGCGCGGGCGACAGCTGGAGGTGGGCGAGCGCGGCGGCGGTGGCGGCGTCCTGGGACTCCACCATCTGCTGGGCGGTGACCTCCTCGGCCTTGGCCGGGTCGCCCTGCGGGTAGACGGTGTCGGTGGGCCGGACGGCCTCGTCCGCGTCGAACCAGGCCTGCAGCGAGCGCCAGAGGCCGGTCTTCTCCCCGGGGTTGGTCGCCGAGATGGTCACCATCCGCAGCTGCCCCTGGGTGCTTCGGACCGGCGCGCCGGTGATGGTGAGCACCGGCCGGTCCTGGTAGCTGCCCAGGGTGTCCGCGGTCACGCCCGGAAAGGTCAGCGTGTACGGCAGCGGGACGAAGGCGGCCACGCCGAACAGCGCGGCGACCAGGACGCCGCAGAGCGCGAGGGCGCGGGCCCGGGGGGAGGTGAGGGCCGGGGACGGTTTGGTGTCGGACACAGAGGCATCCAAACACACCGGGCCGTCCGGCGGGCACGCACGCGCCACCCGGACGGCCCGCCCGCCGCACCGGCCGCTCAGCGCAGCGCGTCGGCGACCTCGGTGGCGGCCTCGACCACCCGGGGACCGACCCGCTCCGGGACCAGCCCGTTGAGCATCACCACGCCGACGCTGCCCTCGATGCCGCTCAGTCCGAGCAGCGCCGCGGCCGCGCCGGACGCCCCCGACTGCTCCTCCGCCCGGGTGATCACGAAGCCCTGCTCCGGCCGGCGCTGGCTCGGGAAGGCCCGGGCCTCCAGGATCGCCCGGCCGGCCGCGCTCTCCCCCAGCGGGTGGCGCAGCCCGGTGCGGTAGGCGACGTGGAAGTCGGTCCAGCTGGGCTCGACCACGGCCACCGCGAGCGCCTCGTTGCCGTCCACCAGGGTGAGGTGGGCGGTGGCGCCGAGGTCCTCGGCGAGGCTGCGCAGCGCGGGCAGCGCCGCCTCGCGCAGCAGCGGGTGGACCCGGTGGGCGAGCCGGAGCACGCCCAGGCCGACCCGGGCGCGGCCGCCGATGTCCCGGCGGACCAGCCCGTGCTGCTCCAGGGTGGCCAGCAGCCGGTAGACGACGGTCCGGTTGACGGCCAGGCGGGCCGCCAGCTCGGTCACGGTGAGCCCGCGTTCCGAGTCGGCGAGCAGCTTGAGGACCCGGACACCACGGTCCAGGGTCTGGGAGGTCTCTGCAGTCACGACACGCAATTCCTTTCCGCGGCGGGTCGCGGATCGGCGGGCCGGTCCGGGACTCGGATGTCGCGCGCAGGTGGGTGGCCGCGCTCGGGCCGCGGTGTGTCGTCCTTGACGTCCTGGGGCCCTGCGGCGCCCGTCTCGCGGGGGGTCGCCCGGCGGGAGAGCGTGTGGGAAAGGTAGTGAAGGAATTGCGGCGGCGGAAGGGTTTGTCCAAAATTCGGGCAAGATCACGTTTGCGCGCTCTGCCAAACCAGGACAAAGCGCCATAAAACATCCCGGCTTGACGTTCAGAGGTTCGACCACAGTCCGAGTTCCGGACGGATCGGGCCGCGCCGGACCGGAGGCCGCCGGAACGGATCGTGTCCCGACGGGTCGTGCCGGATCAGCACGTCGGATCAGCGCGCCGGACCGGTGCTCAGAGCAGGTTGCGCAGGACGGTCCAGGCGGTCGCCACGCCGAGCAGCACGGCCGTCCCGCGCCGGCCGAGCGGCGGCTGCCAGCGCCGGCCGGCCAGGCCGTGCCGCAGCCAGACCAGGTAGCCCGCGGCGACCAGCGGCAGCGAGAGCAGCAGCGCCGCGTTGTCGTGCCAGGCGGCGGCGAGGTCGCCGTGCAGCAGGTCGTAGGCCATCCGGGTGCCGCCGCAGCCGGGGCACTGCAGCCCGGTGACCTTGCGCCAGGGGCAGAACGGCAGCATCTGCCCGGGCAGGTGCGGGTTGCGCGACCACAGGTACGCCGAGCCGGCCACGCCGCCGACGAGCACCGCGACCGGCGCCCACGCCGTGCGCAGCCGTTCGGGAACGGCGAAGCCGCCCCGGCCGGGAGGACCGGGGCGGCGGCGCGCCTTCGCGGACGTGACCAAGGCTCAGCTGCGGAGCAGACGGCCCTGGGCGTCGGTGCGGTCGTTGCTGGTGAGGAACAGGATGCCGTCGATCAGCGACCAGACACCGAGACCGCCGCAGGTCAGCAGCTGGGCGATGCCGATGCCGATGTGGCCGGTGTAGAAGCGGCCGACGCCCAGGCTGCCGAGCAGGATGGTCAGGATGCCCGCGACGACCTTCGACTTGTCGGACAGCTCGGGCTGCGGCTGCGCGTAGGGCTGCTGGTACGACACGTTGGGTGTGCTCCTTGAAAGACAGACAGGCCCGGGCGCGCGACAGCGCGTCACGTCCCCCCGGGTCGGTGAGGTGCCGCCCGGATTCACCGGGAACCGTGACGGCGGGCCCCGGACGGGGGGCGGGCGGCGTCGGCGGCCCGGAGGCGGCGCGGCACGCGGAACATTAGCCGATCATCCGACCGACTGTCTCCACAAATCCTTCGCGTATATCCGAACGTCATGTGACCTTAACTGTCATGCCGTCCGGCCCCCGCCGAGGGATCGTTACTTCGCCCACTCCCGGATCTTCGCGATCCGCGCGTTCAGCTGATTCACCGTCGCCTGCGCGGTCAGCGGGCCACCGCACTGCCGGCGCAGCTCGTTGTGGATGGTCCCGTGCGGCTGGCTGGTGCGGTGGTGCCAGGCGGCCACCAGCGCGTTGAGCTCCTTGCGCAGCTCCCGCAGCTCCTGGTGGGTCACCACCGGCCGCTGCTCGGCCGGCAGCTCCAGCAGGTCGGCATCCTCGGCCGGCTTCGTCTTGCTCCGCTGGATCTGCCGGTGCTGACGCTTCTGCAGCAGCATCTGCACCTGGTCCGGCTCCAGCAGGCCCGGGATGCCGAGGTAGTCCTCCTCCTCCTCGCTGCCCGGGTGCGCCTGCATGCCGAACTCCATGGCGTTGTACAGCACCCGGTCGAAGACCGCCTCGGAGCCCAGCGCCTCGTAGGAGAACTCCTCGCCGCCGGCGCCGTCCGGGCCGTCGTTGGCCCGCTCGGCCTCGGCGAGCAGCCGGTCCTCCTCATCGAACAGACCCTCGCCCTCCTTCTTCGGCCGGTCCAGCACGTGGTCGCGCTGGAGCTCCATCTCATTGGCGAAGCCCAGCAGCATCGGGATGGTCGGCAGGAAGACGGAGGCGGTCTCGCCGCGTTTGCGGGCACGCACGAAGCGCCCGACGGCCTGGGCGAAGAACAGCGGGGTGGAGATCGAGGTGGCGTACACGCCGACGCAGAGCCGGGGCACGTCGACGCCCTCGGACACCATGCGGACCGCGACCATCCAGCGCGAGGTCCCGGCCGCGTAGTCGGAGATCCGCTTGGAGGCCTCGGTCTCGTCGGAGAGGACCAGGGTGACCTTCTCGCCGGTGATCTCGCGCAGCATCTTGGCGTAGGCGCGGGCCACCGTCTGGTCGGTGGCGATCACCAGGCCGCCGGCGTCCGGGATCGCCTTGCGGACCTCGCTGAGCCGGCGGTCGGCGGCCTGCAGCACGGAGGGGATCCACTCGCCCTGCGGGGAGAGCGCGGTGCGCCAGGCCTGGGCGATGAGGTCCTTGGTCATCGGCTCGCCGAGCCGGGCCTCCAGCTCGTCGCCGGACTTGGTGCGCCACCGCATGTTGCCGCTGTAGGAGAGGAAGATCACCGGGCGGACGACGTGGTCGGCGAGCGCGTGCCCGTAGCCGTAGGTGTAGTCGGCGACGGACTTGCGGATGCCGTCGGCGCCCGCCTCGTACTGGACGAACGGGATCGGGTTGGTGTCCGAACGGAACGGCGTACCGGTCAGGGCCAGCCGCCGGGAGGCCGGCTCGAAGGCCTCGAAGCAGGCCTCGCCCCAGGACTTCGAGTCACCGGCGTGGTGGATCTCGTCCATGATGACCAGCGTCTTGCGGGCCTCGGTCCGGTTGCGGTGCAGCATCGGGTTCACGCCGACGCCCGCGTAGGTGACCACGATGCCGTGGTACTCCCGGGAGAGCGGCCCGGAGGAGTACGCCGGATCCAGCTTGACGCCTATCCGGGCGGCGGCCTCGGCCCACTGCTTCTTCAGGTGCTCGGTCGGCGCGACCACGGTGATCTGCTGCACCAGGTGGTTGTGGAGCAGGTAGGAGGCCAGGGTCAGCGCGAAGGTGGTCTTACCGGCGCCCGGGGTCGCGACGGCGAGGAAGTCGCGCGGCTGGTTCTCGATGTACTTGTCCAGCGCCCCCTGCTGCCAGGCCCGGAGCTTTCCCGCGGTGCCCCAGGGGGCGCGGCCGGGGAAGGCCGGGGACAGGTGGTGCGAGGAGGTCGGCGCGGCTTGGCCGACGGCCCGGACGGGCGCGTGCGGCCCCTGGGCGTCGGAGAAGAGCGGCATCGAGGCGGCGGCAGTACTCACGGTCTCCGAGGGGGGATCATCGCAGGTCAGAGGCGGTTTCACAGCCTCACCCCACGGTCGGACGGCGTTCGGACAACCCGCCCAGCGTACCGGGCCCGGGGCCGTTCGGGCGGCCGCGGCGGGGCCGGGCGGGGTGCGCGTCCGGCCTGCGGGCGGCCCGCGCGGCCGGAAATCGATGTGACCTGGATCACGTAAAAAGGTTGCGAAAAGCCGGTAAGCGGAACCCCCTCCACCGCCTCTCTTCCGGGTGAGGCCGCCCCAACCCCACAGCCGTCACCGGCCTCGCACCCCAGGAAGGGAACCGCCGTGCACGCCACCGCCGAAGAGACCGTCCAGGCCCGCCTGATCCTCTCCGCCCACCGTTCCGTCCGGCTGCGGGTCACCCTGACCTACCTCCCGGACGACCCGCTGGCCGTCCGGATGGGCTTCCCCGCCGAGTTCTCGCTGGACGACCCGGCCGACGGGGGCCCGGAGTCCGAGGACATCGTCTGGGTCTTCGCCCGCCGGCTGCTCGCCGCCGGCCTGGAGGTGCCCTCCGGCATCGGCGACGTCCACGTCCGGCCCGCGCTCGGCCGCCGCACCCTGATCGAGCTGCGCGCGCCCGAGGGCACCGCCATGGTCCAGTTCGACACCGCCGACCTGCGGCGCTTCCTGTGGCGCAGCCGCCTGCTCGTCCCCGAGGGCGAGGAGCACCTGCACCTGGACGCCGACCGCGCCCTCGCCCAGCTGCTCGGCTGACGGCGGTGATCCGCCCACCGGGCTCGGCACGGTGATCCGCCCGCTCGCCTCCGGGGCGGCGGCCCGGAGGCGGGCGGGGCCGCCTACGCCGACAGCCGGCGCATCAGCCGTACGCCCTGGGCCGGGGTGAGGTGCGGCAGGTACGCCTTGCCGATCGCCCGGGTGATGCTGGGCAGCGCGGCCGGGTCCGGGTAGGCCATGTACATCGGCCGGTACTCCGGCTGGAACTTCGCCTTGAACGCCAGCAGGGAGCGGAAGCCGTACACCGGCTCCAGCGCCCGGCCCAGCCAGTCCAGGGTCTTCTGCAGCCCGGTCGGCGGCTCCTGCTCCGAGCGGGCCAGCGGTGCGCCGGAGAGCGAGAGGAAGCGCGCGCCCTCCTGCTTGAAGCCGAGCGCCGCGGAGGCGATCAGGAACTCGGTGACGCCGCGGAAGCCGTCCGAGCGCCGGCGCATGAAGTCCAGCGTCCAGCCGACCGGCTCGCCGTTCTCGTAGACCGGCATCCAGCTGGTCAGCCCGTGCACGACGCGGTCCTCGTCGACGGCGATCAGCAGCCGCACCGCCGGGTCGTCCAGCTCCTCCAGGCCGCCCAGGGTGAAGCCCATCTCGGGCAGCCCCTTCTCCGAGACCCACTCCTCGGAGATGGCGTGGATCTGCTCCTTCAGCGCGAGCGGCGCCTCGGGGTAGGACCACCACTCGGCGGTGATGCCCTGCTTTCCGGCCTTGTTGAGCGCGGTGCGGATGTCCTGCCACTTGCGGCCGGTGAAGGCGAGGTCCGGCAGCGCGACCACGGTGTCCTCGGCGACCTGGAGCGAGCGCCAGCCGAGCTGCCCGGCGGCGGCCCGGGTCTCCGGGGTGACGCTGTAGAAGCACGGCGTCCAGCCGCGCGCGTCGCAGTACCGGGCGAACCCCGCCACCGCGCGGGCGCGCGCCCGCGGATCGCCGAACGGGTCGCCGGTGGTCAGCGCCACCGTGTTGAGCACCCGGTAGGCGACGGCCGCCCGGCCCTCCTCGTCGAACCAGTAGTGGTTGCCGTCCCAGGTGGTGAGGAAGGACAGCGTGCCGCCGCCGTGCTCGGTGAGCAGCGTGCGCGCCCGTTCGGCGGCCTCGGCGTCGACGTGCACCACCGGCCGGCGGAAGACCACCAGCAGCGTGACCAGCGCGACCACCCAGAAGGCGAGCCCGCAGTAGGTCTCCAGGACGCGGGCGAACGGCCCGACCGCGATCGGGTAGTCCGGCAGCAGGTCGTTGTAGGCCGGCGGCAGGAACTGCGCCGGCAGCCCGGCGACCAGCCCGCGGAAGGTCGCGCCCGGCTCGAACTGCCCGGCGACGAGGACGCCCAGTCCGGTGTACGCGGCGCAGGCGAGGAGCAGCGCGCCGCCGACCACCGCGGCCGGCCGGCCGAACACCGCCCGCGGCAGCCGCAGCGGGAAGCGCTTGCGGGTGGCCAGCAGCAGGCCGCCGGTGACCAGCGGCAGCAGCAGCGCCTCGACGAAGTACTGGACGACGCCGCCCGTGCGGGTGCCGGTCTCCTTGAACAGCCAGAGCAGCATGAAGATCCAGAGCAGCTCGGTGCCGACGGTGATCCGCCAGGCGAGCCGCAGGCCGCGGCGCAGGCCCTCGGCGAGCACCAGCAGCAGCGCCGGGATGAGCGCGGCCATCAGCCGGGCCGGGGTGTCGAAGATCCGCTCGACGGCGTGGGCGCGGGCGCAGTCGCGCGCGGACGTCGCGCAGAAGTCGGCGACCTCCTCCGGGGTGAGCCGGTGCGAGAGGTAGATCTCCGAGAAGGTGTTGAACGGACCGGTCGCGTTGTCGTACAGCGAGGCGATCATCGGCCCGAGCGCCGCCGCGACCAGGCAGAGCGCGACCAGCACCCGGGTCTCGGTGTGCGAGGAGCGGTGCGAGCGCAGGTGCGGGCGGCGGCGGGTGAGCAGCGCGCCGGCGACCAGGCCGGCCAGGACGCCGGCGAACCGCTGCACGCTCTGCAGGTGGCCCACGTAGAGGGTCATCACCAGCGGCACCAGCACCACCAGCAGGTGCAGCCGGCGACGCCACAGCACGGTGAGCCGGTAGCCGAGCACACCGGCCAGCGCGAACAGGCCCACGGCGGGGCCGACCGCGGTCTGGCCGACCACCGTGGCGGTCCACGGCTCGCCGAACCGCGCGCCGGCCGCCACCACGCAGGTGCCGGCCAGGGTGCCGGCCAGCTGCCCGGCGACCAGCACCCCGACGGTGCGCGGCGCGCCGAGCCGTCGCTCGGCGGCCGGGCCGACCAGGAGCAGCAGCAGGCTGGTGAAGACGTAGGCGCCGAAGCCGGAGCACCAGAACAGCGAGCTGAACGGCGTCCACCAGCGGCTCTCGCCGAGGGTGGGCACCCCGACGCCGACCCGGTCGAGCAGCGCGCCGGACGGCCCGCCGGCGAGGCTGCCGCTGGCGGCGCCGACGGCCCACAGGCCGACCAGCAGCACCAGGGTCAACGGCGCCTCGCCGAGCCGGGAGGC
>NZ_BAAAKJ010000019.1:52955-58666 GCF_039527695.1 Kitasatospora putterlickiae | reverse complement strand
GGGGGGCCGTCCCCATCGTTCCGGCGCCGCGTTGACGGGCCGTTCTCAGCGGGCCAGTTGACGGGCGATGACCAGGCGCTGGATCTGGTTGGTGCCTTCGAAGATCTGCATGATCTTCGCCTCGCGCATGTAGCGCTCGACGGGGTAGTCCCGGGTGTACCCGTACCCGCCCAGGACCTGCACGGCGTCCGTGGTGACCTTCATCGCGGCGTCCGTGGCGACCAGTTTGGCGACACTGGCCTGCCGGCCGTACGGACGGCCCGCGTCGCGCCGGCGGGCGGCGTCCAGGTAGGTGGCCCGCGCGGTGTCGACGGCGGCGGCCATGTCGGCCAGCAGGAACCCCAGCCCCTGGTGGTCGATGATCCTGCGGCCGAAGGTGGTCCGTTCCTTCGCGTAGGCGACCGCCGTGTCCAGCGCGCACTGGGCCAGGCCGGTCGCGCAGGCCGCGATGCCCAGCCGTCCGGAGTCCAGCGCGCTGAACGCGATCCGCAGGCCCTGGCCCTCCGCGCCGATGAGCCGGTCGGTGCCGATCAGCGCGTCGTCCCAGAAGGCCGCGGTGGTCGGCACCGCGTGCAGGCCCATCTTCTCCTCGGGCCTGCCGAAGGTGAGGCCGTCGACCCGGCCCGGGGCGAAGAAGCAGGAGACGCCGTCCTCCCCCGGGCCGGTGCGGGCGAACAGGGCGTAGAAGTCGGCCTTGCCGCCGTGGGTGATCCACGCCTTGGTCCCGTTGACGCGGTAGCCCTCCGGGGTGCGGCGGGCACGGCAGGCCAGGGCCGCCGCGTCGGATCCCGCCTGGGACTCGGAGAGGCTGTACCCGCCGACCGCCCGGCCGCCGAGGACGTCCCCGGCCCAGCGGGCACGCTGGTCCCCGGTGCCGAACTCCAGCAGCGGGAACGCGGCGAGGGTGTGCACGCTCACCGCGACGGCGACCGACGCCCAGCGCGCCGCGAGTTCCTCGACGACCTGGAGGTAGACCTCGTACGGCTGGCCGCCTCCCCCGAACTCCTCGGGGTAGGGCAGGCCCAGCAGGCCGGTCTCCCCGAGCAGGGCGAACAGGCCCTCGGGGTAGGACTCGGAGCGCTCGTGCTCCTCCACGCGCGGGGCGAGTTCGCGGTCGGCGACGTCCCGGGCGAGGGCGAGCAGGTCCTCGGCCTCGCGGGTGGGCAGCAGACGGTCGACGGGCATGGGGTTCTCCTTCCGGACGGCCTGGGCCGGTGGTCAGCGCGCGGCGGCGGGGGCGGTTTCGGCGGTCTCCAGGGCGGCGAGGGCGCCGCGGGCCTGGTCGCGGTACTCCGCGAGGCGGGCCAGCTTGATGTCCTCGTAGCCGCGGACGCCGTCGACCAGCCGCACCAGTTCCTCGACCTCGGCCGCGTTGTCCGGGGTGAGGTGCCTGAGCGCGGTGCGCACCAGGCGCGGGTACTCCTCGCGCAGGGCGCGCTCCTCGCGGCGGACGTGGGCGTAGCCGAACACGTCCAGCGAGGTTCCCCGCAGTCCGCGCATGGCGCGCAGGGTCCGGAAGGCGAGCGGGGCGGTGCGCCGCAGCCGGATCTTGCGCCGCATGCCCAGTGCCCTGAGCACGGGCGGGTGCAGCATGACCGACACCTCGGCGTCCGGGCCGAACTCGTCGGAGAGCCTGGCCTTCTCCACGGTGTCCAGGTGCAGCCGGGCGACGTCGTACTCGTCCTTGAACGCCATGACCTTGTACAGGCCCTTGGCGTACGCCACCGCGATCCGCTCGCCCGCCTCCTCGCCGGCGAGCCGCTTGGCCGTGGCGGCCACGGAGTGCACCTCCAGGACGAACTTCCGCGCGTACGCGTCGTTCTGGTAGGCGATGAGGTCCGCGGAGCGCAGGGCGACCGCGTCCCGCAGCGCTCCGGCCTCCAGGTGCTCGCCGGCCATGGCGAGTGCCGCCGGGGTGACCTCGACGACCGGCCGGGCGGGCACGCGGACGGCCTTCAGCACGGCCTCGTGGTCGAGGACCGCCGCGCGGCCCCAGCGGAAGGCCGCCAGGTTCTTCTCCACGGCGGCGCCGTTGAGGCGGATCGCCGCTTCGATCGCCGTCGAGGACAGCGGGACGCAGCCGTGCTGGAAGGCGGCGCCGATCAGCAGCATGTTGGTCGGCATGTGGTCCCCGAAGAGGTCCTCGGACAGCCCCTGCGCGTCCAGGTGGAGGTTCCGCTCCGACCGGGTCAGGGCGGCGATGCGCTCCAGCGCGTCGTCGGGCGAGTCCGGGACGACGACCCGGTTGGTCACCATGGCCGCCGTGGGCACGATGGCGGTGTTGATCACCGCGACGGTGCGGTCGGGCCGCGCCACGGACAGGTTCCCCTCGGCGGCCGCGCCCAGCAGGTCGAAGCCGATGAGCACGTCCGCGGTGGCGCGGGAGGCGCGCAGCGCCCCGGTGACCGGCGTGCTGGAGATCCGCAGGTCGCTGACCACCGGTCCGCCCTTCTGGGCCAGACCCGTCTGCTCCAGTCCCGCCGCGTAGCGGCCGTCGAGGTGGGCGGCCATCTGCAGGATCTGCGAGACCGTGACGACCCCGGTGCCGCCGATGCCGGGCATGCGCAGCAGCGCGTTGTCGCCCGACACGACGCGGACCGGCTCGGTCAGCTCCACCGGGAGCGGCGGGACCTCCCGGCGCACCGCCTTCCGCTTGGGCTCCACCAGCAGGAAGGAGGGGCAGTCGCCCTTGAGGCAGCTGAAGTCGGAGTTGCAGGACGCCTGGTGGATCCGGGTCTTGCGGCCGAACTCGGTGTCGACGGGCAGCACGGACAGGCAGGTCGACACGTCGCCGCAGTCGCCGCAGCCCTCACACACCCGCTCGTTGATGACGACCTTCTCGGCGGGGGTCGGCAGCTGGCCGCGCTTGCGCAGCCGGCGTTCCTCGGCCGCGCACTGGTCGTCGTGGATCAGGACGGTCACGCCGTCCACGGCGGCGAGGTCCTTCTCGGCCCCGGCCAGCTCGTCGCGGTGGCGGACCTCGGCGATCGGGTCGAGGCGCACGCCCCGGTAGTCGGCCGGGGCGGCGGTGGTGACGATGATCCGCTTGACGCCCTCCAGGGCGAGCGAGCGGGTCAGCGCGGGCACGTCGAGGCGGCCCTCCGGCCGCTGACCGCCCGTCATGGCCACGGCGTCGTTGTAGAGCAGCTTGTAGGTCATCGTCACCCCGGCGGCGGCGGCCGCGCGGATGGCGAGCGAGCCGGAGTGGTGGAAGGTGCCGTCGCCGAGGTTCTGGACGAAGTGCCGGTCGTCCGTGAAGGGCGCCATCCCGATCCACTGGGCGCCCTCGCCGCCCATCTGGGTCAGGCCGATCTGGTTGCCGCGGCCCGCGCCGTCCAGCGCGATCATGACGTGGCAGCCGATGCCCACGCCGACCAGGGTGTCGTCGGAGGCCTTCGTCGACGCGCTGTGCGGGCAGCCGGAACAGAAGTAGGGCGTGCGCGTGGGAACCATCGGCAGGGAGATCCGCTGCTGGGCCGGCGGGGCCAGCGCGGCCAGGTACGCGCCCGCGGTGCGCGGCAGCCGCTCCGCTCCGATCCGCGTGGCCAGCGCCCGTGCCACGTCCTCCGCCGCCAGGGTGCCCCGGGCGGTCAGCAGCGGACGGCCGTTCTCCTCGTGCCGTCCCACCACGACGGGCGGGTCGGCGATTCCGTAGAGGGCCTGCTTCAGGTGTCCCTCCAGGAAGGGCACCTTGTCCTCGACCACCAGCACCTGGTCCAGGTCGCCGGTCATGGCCACCAGCTCCTCCGGGGAGAGCGGGAAGGGCATGCCGATGCGGATCAGCCGCAGCCCGAGGGCCTCCATCGCCTCCTCGTCGATGCCGAGATCGGCGAGCGCCCGCTGCACCACGGCGAAGGACGTGCCCGAGGCGAGGACGCCCAGGGTGGCATGCCGGGCGCTGAAGTCGATGCGGTTCAGGCCCGCCCGGCGGGCGTAGTCGCGGGCGAGGTTGAGCCGGCGGGTGAGCATGTCGTGCTCGGCGTCCAGCGAGGCGGGGCCGACGAGGGTCGGAGGCGCGCCGCGGCCGGTCCGCGAGGGGGCGGGGATGTCGGGCAGCAGCCGGTCCAGGTCGACCACGGCGGAGGCGTCCGCGATGTCCGCGACGATCTTCAGCCCGGCCCAGAGGCCCGATGCCCGGGAGAGCGCCACGGCGTGCAGGCCGAACTCGATGATCTCGGCCACCGAGCCCGGCGCGAGCAGCGGCATGCTGAGGCTCTGGCACATCGGCTCGCAGGAGCTGGGAACGGTCGAGGACTTGCTGCCCGGGTCGTCGCCGATCCAGGCCACCGCGCCGCCCAGCGCCGTGGTGCCCGCCACGGTGGAGTGCCGGATGGCGTCGGCCGCCCGGTCGAGCCCCGGGTTCTTGCCGTACCAGAAGCCGGTGACGCCATCGTGGCGCCCGCCGGGGACCTGGCCGAGCATCTGGGTGCCGGCCACGGCGGTGGCCGCGAGTTCCTCGTTCAGCCCGGCCCGGAACACCACACCGGCGGGGTCGAGGAAGCGGCGGGCACGGCCCATCTCCAGGTCGACGCCGCCGAGCGGGGAGCCCTGGTAGCCGCTGACGAAGGCCCGGGTGTCCAGGCCGTGCGCCTCGTCGAGACGGCGCTGCTCCAGGGTCAGGCGCACCAGCGCCTGGATGCCCGATATCAGGACACGACCGCCGCGGGCGGCGTACTTGTCGTCCAGTGTCACGGCGGCTGGGTCGGTGCTCATGGCGAGCCTCCTCGGCGATCGGGTGGGGGGCGCCCAGGACAGCAAGATCCTTCGGGCCCCGCAAGCACGTTGCGAGATGTGGGGGCAAAGACGCAAACTACTGGTCAAATACGCGTATTTCGTTGAAACTTATTGCTTCCCCACCACTGCTGCGCCGGGAGTTCCAGGTGACCGAGATCGACGATGTGGACCACCGGCTGCTGCGCATGCTCAGGGAGGACGGCCGGCGGACGTTCTCCGAGATGGCCCCCGAGGTGGGGCTCTCGGTCGCCGCGGTCAAGCGCCGGGTCGACCGGCTCCGGGACAGCGGTGTGATCACCGGCTTCACGATCCAGATCGACCACGCGAAGCTCGGCCGGGCCGTCGAGGCCTTCGTCGAGATCACGTACACGGGCAGCACGCCGGTGGGCGAGATCGTCCGCACCGCCTACCGGGCGCCCGAGGTGCAGGCCGTCCACACCATCGCCGGCGCCCCCGACGCCCTGGTGCAGGTGCGGGTGCGCGACATCGCGCACCTGCAGCAGGTCATCGACGGGCTGCGCCGCACCGGCCACGTCACCGGCACCAAGACCCTGATGGTGCTGGGGTCCTGGACGAGGAACTGACGGGCCGCCCGGTGACGGGGGGCCGGAGCGGCCGCCTCAGCCGAGGTGGGCCGGCACCCCGCGCCGCCGGCGCAGGGCGAGGTGCATGGCGGCGCGTCCACCGAGTTCCAGATCGTCCTCCAGCGCCCGCAGGGCCGTCTCCCCGCCCACCAGGAGCTGGTCGAGGAGGTGCCGGTGCACCAGGGCCAGCCGGGCCGCCGAGAAGTCGGTCCGGATCGTCGCGAGCATGTGGTTGAGCTCGTTCTGGCAGGCCCGGTGGGCGGCCGCCACCCGCGGATTGCCGCCGGCCTCCACGATCCCCGTGTGCACCGCGCTGTGGGCCTCGACGACATGACGCCACGGGGCCCCGGCGGGAAGGGCCTCCAGCCGGTCGACCGCCTCGGCGGGCGCCCA
>NZ_BAAAKJ010000019.1:52546-52929 GCF_039527695.1 Kitasatospora putterlickiae | reverse complement strand
AGAAGTCCGCGTCGCGGGCGAGCGCCAGCCGCAGCGCGCCCAGTTCCAGGATCGACCGGTACGAGCACATGTCGTCGATGCGCTCGGCCGTCACGGCGGGGACGACGATCCCCTTGTTCCGCTGGTGTTCGAGGAGGCCCTCGGCCACCAGGGTCCGCAGGCCCGCCCGCACCGAGTGGCGGCCGCACCGGAAGCGGGCGCTCAGCGCCTCCTCGGTGAGCCGGGCCCCGGGTTCGAGGACGCCGTCCAGGAGGTCGTCGCGCAGCGCGCGGGCGATACCGTCCGGCGTGCTGCCCGCCTCGGCTCCGTCTCCCACATTCGTCACCTGATTCGGCAAGGACTCTCCCGGTGGTGGGCATTGATCATAGTCGCCCGCCGGCCGG
>NZ_BAAAKJ010000019.1:48008-52519 GCF_039527695.1 Kitasatospora putterlickiae | reverse complement strand
TGCCGGCGCCCGGCCCTCATCGGCTTCGCAGCGAGGCGTGCTCGGCGCGGATCTCGTCCGTGCCCGCCACCCCCAGCAGCCGCATCGTCCGCGCGTACTCGGCGCCGAGGATCTCGATCGCCCGGTCGACGCCCCGCTCCCCCGCCGCCATGAGGCCGTAGAGGTAGGGCCGGCCGATCATCGCCGCGGAGGCGCCCAGCGCTCGCGCGGCGATGAGGTCGGCGCCGGTCCGCACCCCGGTGTCGAGGAGGATCTCGCAGTCCTGCCCGACGGCGTCGACCACCCGGGGCAGCAGTTCCAGCGGCGTGGGCGCCCGGTCGAGCTGCCGCCCGCCGTGGTTGGAGAGCACGATCGCCTCCGCCCCGAGGTCGGCCACCATCCGGGCGTCCTCGACGCTCTGGACGCCCTTGACGACCAGCCTTCCCGGCCAGCGGGCCCGCAGCCAGCGCAGGTCCTCGACGGTGACCGACGGGTCGAACATCCTGCCGACCAACTCCTCGACCGTGCCGTCGAAGCCGCTCAGCGCGGCGAACCGCAGCGGCTCGGTGGTCAGCAGGTTCATCCACCAGGCGGGGCACACCGCCATGCCGGCGAGCGTGCGCAGCGTCAGGGTGGGCGGGATGGTGAGCCCGTTGCGGATGTCGCGCATCCGCGCGCCGCCCACGGGCGTGTCGACGGTCAGCACCAGGGCCTCGTACCCGGCGTTCGCGGCGCGTTCGACGAGCGCCTCGCTCGCCTCGCGGTCCTTCCAGAGGTAGAGCTGGAACCACTGGCGCGCCGTCGGCGCACAGGCCCGGACGCTCTCGGGGTCGGTGGTGCCCATCGTCGACAGCACATAGGGGATGCCCGCCCTGGCCGCGGCCCGCGCGACGGCGATCTCGCCCTCGTGGTGCATCATCCGGGTGAACCCCGTGGGCGCCAGCACGAGCGGGAGGGCGGAGCGTGCGCCAAGGACGTCGGTGGACGCGTCGACCCGTGAGACGTCGCGCAGCACCCGGGGGTGGAACTCGACGTCCTCGAAGGCGCGGCGGGCCCGGCCGATGCCGATCTCCTGCTCCGCCGCGCCGTCGACGTAGTCGAAGACCGACCGGGGGGTGCGGCGCCGTGCGGCGATCCGCAGGTCCTCGATGGTGTGGGCGTGCGCGAGCCGGCGCTCGCGGGCGTCGAACCGGGGCCGTCGGAACTTGACGAGCGGCCGGATCTCCGAGGGCCGCGGGAGCCGTCGCTCCGGCCTCTTCCTCGGCAGCTTCTCGATCCCGGGGTCGGACGTGGTCATGGTCGGATACTCCTCGTCGCCGAAGCGGAAGTACTCGCGGGGTGGCACTCGGCAGGATTGGGACACAATGCCCGACCCGAGCTGAGGGTCCGTGGCGGGCCTTCGTCAGAGGACCCTTCGCTGCCGGATGCCCACGGGTCCGGCAACACCTGGTGCGCGGACCTGTTTCGGGCGCGTTCGCCCTGATGGCCGGTGAAGAGTGTGGCCCGTCACCGGTGTCAGGGATTGTGACACAATTTCCGACGGGCTGCCGAGCGACCCGGCGGCCGGGATCAACGATTCGCGGCGCCCAGCGCGTCCAGGGTGTCGAGCTCGCGTTCGAACGCGGTGCGGGCGAGCGCCGTGCGGTTGGGGCGGTCGAGCTTGATCAGCAACGACTCGACGTGGCTCCGCACGGTGCGGACCGCGATGCCCAGGGCCAGGGAGATCCGCTCGTTGGACCACCCCCGGGCGACCAGTCCGACGACGTCGAGTTCGCGGCCGGTGAGCCCGCCGACCGCGGGGGCCCGGCCGATCCGGACGAGAACGGCGTCCGGCCGGCGCACCGCGCGGACGTGCCACCAGGTGCCGTCGGCGGCCCGGTGGTGGAAGCCGACGCGGCCGCCCGCGCCGACGACCGCGGCCCGGACGGCGAGACGCAGCTCGGCGCGGTTGAGCGGTGCCCGGGCGAGGTCTCCGGCCCTGACCTCGACCGCCTCCCCGGTGATCCACAGGACCAGGTCGGCCGGGTCGCCGTCGCCGTCCGCCCCGGGGTCGACGAGTCCGGCGAGCTCGTGCGACAGCATCGTCAGCGCCAGGCACGACCCGTCGTCGAGCGGCACGGGGCGGCTGGAGCTCATCACGACGTATCCCGGGGCCGTCGCGCGGGCGACGGCCGGCGTCAGGGGCAGTGTCAGCCCCTCGCGGAAGCCGTTGGGCAGGATCGCGTCCTGGTACGTCCGGGTCTCCCGGACGTCGAACGGCACGTCCACGAAGCGCACGGGGGTGCCCCGGCGCAGGGCGAGCTGGTGGACGGGGCAGGTGCGGCCGTACGTCGTGGTGACGTAGGCGAGGGTCTCCGCCGGGTAGTCGAGGTTGACGACGGCCGCGTGCGGGCCGGCGCCGGAGGCGATCAGCGCGGCGCAGTCGAAGCCGAGCCCGTCGCGCATGGCGCGCAGGGGCACCTCGGGCGGCAGCTCGCCCCGGCCGGCCGCGCGGACGTCCTCGGCGAGCCGGACCCACCACTGCATGTCGGCGGCCATTCGAGAACCTCCCATATGGGACGAATGGACGAATCATGGGGACGGTCACACGGCGGTGTCAAGGCCAGGAGCCCCACTGTGGAGCGATGTTGCTGGAGGATCCGGCTCCTGGCGGGGGCGATTGTGCTCCATTGTGGAGCACTCACCACCCCTTCTCCCCCGCCGGACGCACATCCCGGGCGTGAGGGGAACGGCTTTTCGGCCGAGGTGCGGAACCTCACAGCCTCGTAGCTTCTGCACACCAAGTCGGCCAATGGGCCCCCTCCTCGTCACGGCAGATGGAGATCTTGATGAACATCGACGAATACGCCGCCCTCGACGCCACCGCCCTCGCCGCGGTCATCGCGTCCGGTGAGGTCACCGCCGGCGAAGTGGCCGCGCTGGCCACCGAGGCCATCACGACCGTCAACAAGGAACTGAACGCGGTCGCCGAGGGCCCGTTCGACCGCCCGCTCGACCACGCCGCCGACGGCAGGTTCGCCGGCGTGCCGTTCGCGATCAAGGACCTCGTCCTCCACGCGGCCGGCGTGCCGACCCGGATGGGGACGCGGCTGCTGGGCAAGGACGGCTACGTGCCGGCCGCCGACACCCACCTGATGGAGCGCTTCCGCGCGGCCGGCCTGGCCACGCTGGCCGTGACGACCACCCCGGAGCTGGGCTTCAACGGCAACTCCGAGGCGCTCGCCTACGGCTCGACCCGCAACCCCTGGAACACCGCCCACAGCGCCGGCGGGTCCAGCGGCGGCTCGGCCGCGCTCGTCGCCGCGGGAGCCCTCCCGGTCGCGCACGCCAACGACGGCGGCGGCTCGATCCGGGTACCCGCCGCCTGCAACGGACTGGTCGGGCTGAAGCCCAGCCGGGGCCGGGTACCCTCTGGTCCGGACTTCGGTGACGCGCTCTACGGGATGGGCGTCGAACTCGCGGTGAGCCGCACCGTCCGGGACACCGCCGCGCTGCTCGACGAGGTGGCCGTGGGCTACCCGGGCGATCCGGTCGTCATCGCCCCGCCCGCGCGCCCGTTCCTCCAGGAGGTGGGCGCCGACACGGGACGGCTGCGGATCGCCGTGCACACCGAGTCCTGGGCGGGCAGCCACGTGGACCCGGAGGTCGCCCAGGCCGTCGAGGCCGCCGCCAGGGCCCTCGAAGCCGCCGGTCACCACGTCGACCGCGCGACCCCCGTCGTCGACTGGGAGCGGCTGCTGACCTCGAACATCGCCCTGTGGTCGGCCTTCCTGGCCGAGGGCGTCGCCGGGATCGAGGCCATGACCGGCGCGACGGCGGGACCGGAGAACCTCGAACGCACCACGCTGGCCTGCGTCGAGTACGGCCGCGGGCTCAGCGCGCTCGAACTCAACGGCGCCCTCGCCTCGATGAACGCCGTCTCGCGCGAGGTCGGACGCTTCTTCACCGGCTACGACCTCCTGCTGACACCCACGATGAACACCCCGGCGCCGCTGCTCGGCCACCTCGACGGCAACGCCGACCTCGGCGCGCTGGAGTGGGCCCAGCGGATCTTCGGGGTCTGCTCCTTCACCCCCCTGTTCAACCAGACCGGCACCCCCGCCGTCAGCCTGCCGCTCGCCCAGTCCTCGCAGGGCCTGCCCATCGGTGTCCAGCTCGCCGGTCCCTTCGGCTCGGAGGCGCTGCTGCTGCGGGTCTCCGCCCTGCTGGAGAGCGCGATGCCCTGGGCGGACCGGCGCCCCGCCGTCCACGCCGCCACGCTCATGTCCCGCGACGCGTAGGGCGGGCCGCAGGACCCACCCACCGCACGGGCCCGTTCCGCCGGTACCCGCACCGGCGGAACGGGCCCGTCGGCCCGCCCGCCTCCTCCCCCGGCGGAGCGGCGACCAGGATCCCGGCACCCCGCCGGGAGGACCGAAGGACATCATGACGAAGACGCCCGATCTGATCGTTGTCAACGCCGCCGTGTTCACCGCCGACGCGGCCGGCACCCCGGCCGAGGCGTTCGCCGTCGCCGACGGCGAGTTCACCGC
>NZ_BAAAKJ010000019.1:45366-48001 GCF_039527695.1 Kitasatospora putterlickiae | reverse complement strand
GGCTCCGCGGACATCGCCCGGCTGGCCGGCCCGGACACCGCCATCGTCGACGCGGACGGCCGGATGGTCATGCCTGGCATCTGCGACGTCCACACCCATCTCGCGCTGGGCGGGGCGTCGGTGGCCTGGGACCTCCCGATCCCGCCGCACTACTCGCCCGAGGAGATCTGCCGGGCCGTCGCGGCGCACGCGGCGACGCTGGGGCCCGACGAGTGGATCACCGGCGGCCTCGTCGGCTCGCCGACGATGGAGCGGCTCGCGACCGTCGAGATGCTCGCCGCGCTCGACCGGGCGGCCGGCGGGCGGCCCGTGGTGCTCAAGGACGACACCCAGCACAACAGGTGGGTCAGCAGCGCCACGCTGAAGGCGATGGGCGTCACCGAGGACTCGCCCGACCCCGAGGGCGGGACGTTCGTCCGCGACGGGGCGGGCCGCCTGACCGGCGTGCTGTGGGAGCAGGCGTCCCGCGCCGCGGAGGTGGCGTTCGCCGAGAGCGTCGAGGACCCCGAGGCGCGCCACCGCGTCACCTTCACGACCGCCGCGCGGATCTGCAACCGGTACGGGATCACCACCGCCTGCGACGCCGCGACCATGGAACCGGCCCTGCGCACGTTCTCGGCGCTGGAGGCCGAGGGCGCGCTCACCCTCAGGGTGGTGGCCTCCACGGTGGCCCGGCCGCTGCTCGCGGAACCCGGCATCAGCGGCGAGGAGCTGCTGGAGCTCTCCGGGCGGTTCGGCTCCGAGCTGCTCCACGTGGGCTTCGTCAAGGTGTTCCTCGACGGCGTCCCCATGACCCGGACCGCCGCGATGCTGGACCCCTACCTCCCGCACCCGTGCGCCGCCCACGGACCCGAGTCCGGGGAGTGCCTCTACGACCTGGACGGGCTCGTCGAGGAACTGGAGCGGGCGGTGTCCGCCGGGCGCGGGGTGAAGCTCCACGCGGCCGGGGACGCGTCGACCAGGCTGGCGCTGGACGCGATCGCGGTCGTCCGCGAACGGCACGGGTCGCGGCCGGTCTTCCACATCGCGCACACCGAGTACGTCGCCCCGTCCGACGTCCGGCGGTTCGCCGAGCTGGACGTCGTCGCCGACGCCTCGCCCTACCTGTGGTACCCGAGCATGATCCAGGACGTCCTGGCCGCCTGCGTCCCGGCCGAGGTCATCGACCGGGCCTGGCCGCTCGCGGACCTCGTGGCCTCCGGGGCCACCGTCGCCGCCGGTTCCGACTGGCCCGCCGGGGCCCCGCTGCCGCACACCTGGACCGGGATCGAGACGATGGTCACCCGGCGCGCGCCGGGCGGGAGCGAGGACGCCGTCAATCCCGGGCAGGCGCTCACGCTGCGGGAGGCGCTGCTCAGCTTCACCCGGCGCCCGGCCGAGGCGATGGGTCTCGGCGAGCGGGTCGGCAGCATCGAGGTCGGCAAGTCCGCGGACTTCGTCGTCCTCTCGCAGAACCTGTTCGACGTCGACACCCACCGGATCCACGAGACGACCGTGCTGGAGACCTATCTGCGCGGCGCCCGGGTCTACGACGCGAACGCCTGACGGGGGGCCACGGCTCACACCGGTCCGTGGACCGTGCGGTGCTGGCTGGGCGTGGTCCCGTAGTGGTCCAGGAAGACCTGCCGCATCGTCTCGGCGGAGCTGAACCCGCAGCGCCTGGCGACCGACGCCAGCGGCAGGGTCGTGGAGACGAGGAGGTGCGCGGCCGCCTCGGCGCGGGCGAGCCGGACGAACTGCGCCGGGGTGCGCCCGACGTGGCCGAGGAACAGCCGGGCCAGATGACGCGCGCTGACCCCCGCGAGTTCGGCGAGCGCCGTCGTGCCGAGGTCGCCGTCCAGGTGCTCCGTGATGTGCTCGACGGTCCGCCGCACGGTCCGGTGGTCCGGGGCCGGCGCGTTGACGAAGGTGCTGATCTGGGCCTGGTTGCCGGACCGCTGGAGGTAGGTCACCATCTGACGGGCCAGCGACCGCGCCAGGGCCGGGCCGTGGTCCTCCTCGACGAAGGCGAGGGTGAGGTCGAGCGCTCCGGTGACCCCGGCCGAGGTGCAGACGTGCCCGTCGCGCAGGTACAGCGGAGTGGCGTCGACGTCGACGGCCGGGTAGTTCCGCGCCATCTCCTCGGCGAACGCCCAGTGGGTCGTGGCACGCCGTCCGTCGAGCAGTCCCGCCCGGGCCAGCACGCCGGCGCCCGTGCACACCGACGCCACCCGGCGGCTCACGCCGGCCAGGCGGCGGACATGGCCGACCAGCGAGCCGTTCAGGGCCGCCGCGGTGTGGCCGGGGCCGCCGACGACCAGCAGCGTGTCGACCGGTCCGCGGGTGCGCTCCAGCGGTGCCTGCGCCGCCACGACCAGCCCCGAGGCGCAGCGCACCGGACGTCCCTGTGGCGTGACCAGGCAGGTCTCGTAGGGCGGACCCGCACCGAGGCGGTTCGCTCCGTCGAGGGCGGTGGTCACGCAGGCGATCTCCACGAGTTCCGCGTCGTCGTAGGCCACGACCACGACACGACGGCGAGTACCTGCTGTCATGGCCGCGATCCTACAGAATCCGTCCGAAGGACACGTATCCAAGGATTCCGGACATGGATGGCGGCGGGCCCGGCCCTCGGTGGCGGGGGTGTCGCAGGCTGGTT
>NZ_BAAAKJ010000019.1:44553-45357 GCF_039527695.1 Kitasatospora putterlickiae | reverse complement strand
GCGATTACCGAACGTCAGGAGTCCCGTCATGACCGAACCGTCGTCCGCCCCGACCGAGGCGCCGGTGACGACCGTCGCCTTCGTGCTGTACCCCGGCCTGACCCCGCTGGACATGGTCGGCCCGCTCCAGGTCATCGGCGCGCTGGCCGAACTCGTCCCCGGATTCCGCACCGTCGTGGTCGGCGAGCGGATCGAGCCGATGGACAGCGACATCCCGCTGAAGCTGGTGCCCAGCCACACCTTCGAGGACATGCCCGACCCGTACGCCCTGATCGTGCCCGGCGGGTTCCAGCCCACCCTCGCCGCGATGGCCGACGAGGGCCTGTTGCGGAAGCTGCGCGAGGCCGCGGCCCGCGCCGAGGTCGTCGGCTCCGTGTGCACCGGCTCGCTGCTGCTGGGGGCGGCCGGGCTCCTGGAGGGGCGCGAGGCCACCTCGCACTGGATGTACCGTGACCTGCTCGCACGCTTCGGGGCGACCCCGGTCGCCCGGCGCTGGGTCGAGGACGGTCCCGTCATCACCGCCGCCGGGGTCTCGGCCGGCGTCGACATGGCCCTGCACCTCGTCGACCGCCTCGCCGGCCGCGAGGCCGCGCGCACGGTCCAGCTGTTCCTTGAGTACGACCCCGAGCCGCCGCTCGGCCCGGTCGACTGGACCCCGGTCGACGCCGGCGCCTTCGTTCCCTTCGCCGAGGAGAACCTGCGGGCCTCCCTCGCCGACCACCCGGCGCTGCTGGCGCGCCTGACCGGCTGAACCTCCGCGCGCCGTCCCGGCCCCGACCGCGCTCCAGCCGCGCGGGGCCGGGG
>NZ_BAAAKJ010000019.1:28073-44493 GCF_039527695.1 Kitasatospora putterlickiae | reverse complement strand
TCCGGCGGAGCAGGGCGGCGGCCTCGGCGGTCGCGCAGACCGGGAAGAGCGGGGCGGCGTCGGTGAGGTCCAGGACCCGCAGGGCCATCGCGCACGGGGCGACCAGGACCAGGGCGATGCCTTCGTCCTGGGCCCGGCGCCGGGTGATCAGGAGGAGGTTGAGGCCGGTGGAGGTGAACAGGTCGACGCCGGCGAGGTCGACGGCGAGCACCGCCGGGCGCCGGTCGAGCGCGCCCCGCAGGGCCTCGGTCGCGGTGGCCTCGGTGTCCATGCTCAGGTCCCCGGTGAAGCGGCACACCAGCGCCTCCCCCACCTGGAAGGTCTCGCACGTCAGCCATGGCGTCACGGTTCGGTCGTCTTCCTGTCGCGGGTCACGCTGTTCCGGGTCACGCGCCCGCCGGCACCGCGGCGCCCGGGGCCGGCTGCGGGACCGGGATCCCCGCCCACGCGTCGGCGAGGCGCTCCAGCCCCTGCCACAGGTCGAGTGCCGTCCCGTGCAGGTGCGCGGCGGCGGGGCTCCGCGTCTCGACGGCCTCCAGGTAGGCGTCGATGCCGGTGACGGCGTGCCGCACCTGCCGGCACAACGGCTCGATGTGGCCGGCCTCCTCCCCGCTCTCACAGGGCGTGCCGATGCGTTCGGCGAAGAAGGCGGTGAGCCGGTCGAGTTCGTTCCTGGTCAGCTGGGCCACGGGACCATCTCCCGGGTGGGGCGCGCCGCGCACGGAGGGTGCTGCGCGGCGGGGCGGCGGGGTGTCGTGTCTGTGTCCCTACTCTTCGCCCTTCCCCGATACCTGTCAACCTTTGCACGAAATGCATGTCGTGTTTTGTGTGTCACGAATCGCTGGTCTTATCCTTGATCCATGGACGACGACACCGGGTCCGCGCGGCACTGGACCTTCCTCACCAACCACGCCCGGGTGCTCGTCCAGATCGCCCGTGACCCCGGCATCCGGGTACGGGACGTCGCGACCTGCTGCATGCTCACCGAGCGCGCCGTCCAGCGCATCATCGCCGACCTGGAGGACGCCGGGTACCTCAGCCACCAGCGCCGCGGCCGCACCAACCACTACACCGTCATCGACAGCAAGCAGCTGCGCCACCCCGCCGACGCCGGCCCCACCCTGGCCGAGCTCCTCTCCGTCCTGCTGCGCTGACCGGAGACCACGCCGCCCGCGCCCGATCCCGCGACCGGCAACGGCCGGAGGCGGGATCGGGCGCGGGCGGGGCAGGATCAGGCGCGGGCGGGACGGCGGCGGAACCAGGCCGGGACGAGGGCGCGGGCGCGTCCGGCCCGGTCGGCGCCGCTCGCGGCCGCGGCGCGGGAGGCACGCTCCCGCTCCGCCACCCGGAGCAGATCCGCCTCGCGCAGCTTGTGGAGCGAGTAGTGCGTCATGACGCTGTCCTCCTGGACGGGTACGTCTTCCGCCCTCCACCCTCCCGGGCGGGCCGCCCCGCCCGCATGAGGCGGCCGCCCCGCTCCCGTCCCGGCCGTGTCCCGGGCCCGCGGCGGGACTCAGTGCCTGCTGCCGCGCAGGGCGTAGGCGAGGGTGCCCAGCACCGCCAGGGTGAGGGCCGTCGCCGTCGAGGCGGTGGTCCGGGGCTCCTGGACCATCCAGGTCAGCACCTGCTCGAAGACGCTGGGCCGGGGCCCCGTCGCCACCATGAGCAGCGCCCAGCCGATCGGCGGGACCCAGGCCGCCTGCGCCCCGAACAGCGCCGCCGAGAGCGCCGTCAGCCCGGTCAGAGCCGTCACGGCCAGGGCGAGGCCGACCGGCGGAACCGCGTGGGTCGGCCGGTCGGCGACCGCGTGGACGGTGGCGAGCACTCCGAGCAGCACCCCGCCGAGCAGCGTCAGGTGGAGCGTGCGGACCAGCCGCCAGCGCACGGGCGTGCCGCGCTCCAGCTCCTCGTCCGGACCGGCCAGCGTCCGGGCGACGGAGGCGACGCCCAGCACCGCGGCGATCAGCCCGACCACCTGTGCGACCCCCGGGTCGTCCGCCCGGTAGCCGGCCCAGGTGAAGGCGGCGGCGGCCAGGAAGACCAGGCCGGTCGCCGGGATCGACCGGCTTCGCAGGTGCAGCACCACGCCGCGCAGGGCCGGGGTCATCGGACCGCCCCCTCACCGGTGAGCGCGGCCATCGGGTCACCGCAGGTCAGCCCGGCCGCGCGGGCCTCCCCGATCCGCCGGGCGCGCTCCTCGGCGGGCAGCGCGCGCAGGGAGTCGTGCACCGTGCGGGCCTCCGGACCCAGCCGGTCCGGGGACGTGCCCAGGAGCAGCGTGGTCACCGCCCGGGTCGCGGCGTCCGCCCGGGGCCACCCCTCCGCGCCCTCGGCATAGCAGCGCTGGTCGACGAGGGCGCCCCGGGCCACCATGTCGCGCACGTCGTCCGGCTTCCACCGGATACCGCCCTGCCGGGTCCGGTACGAAAGCCCGATCAGCACCGTGTCGGGGTCCCCGGTGCCGGGGGCGCCCCGGTCGGCGTCGAGCATCCAGCTCAGCTGGTCCTCCTGCACCCGCCGGGGCCCGCCGGGCACCGCCGCGAAGGCGTCCAGCACCGTGCGGGCGGGCCCCAGGAGGTCGGGCAGGGCCCGGCTGTGCACCCGGGTGACGCAGACCCGGGCGTCCTCCGTCGCGCAGACCAGCGCGGTGGCCCCCGGGGCGGGGGCGATCGCGCCCGCCGGCGCCACCAGGACCCCGAGCCCCAGCCCGGCCGCGGCCGGGATCGCGGCCAGCGCCCTGGTCCGCGTCGTGGCCGCGACGGCCAGCAGGACGCCGGTCACGCCGAGGCCGGTGAACCAGAGGATCTGGGCGGCGGACAGCGCGGGCAGCACCCGGTGGAAGCCGTCCGTCACCGGCAGCATCGGCAGCACGGTGTCCACCAGGCGGTTCACCGGCCGCCCGTCCCCGGCCGCGCCGAGCACCAGGACCAGGAACAGCAGCACCGCGCCCAGCGGCGCCGCGACCGGCGCCGGCGCGAGCCGTCCGATCCCCAGACCGAGCAGGGCGACGGCGGCGACGGCGAGCAGGCCCACCGCGAGACCCAGCGGCCACTGACCGTCGTTGAACGTCGCCCGTCCGGAGACGCCGGCCGCCGCCCACCCGGTCACCGCCGCCACGGCGAGCACCGCCGCGCCGGCCAGCACCACGACGGCGGGCAGCAGCCGCACCGGGCCGGACCGCGGGGTGGCGGCGAACAGTTCGGTGACCCCGCTGCGCCGTTCCCGCCCGCCGTGCCAGATTCCGGCGGCCAGCACCGCCGGCAGGCCGGTCAAGGCGGTCGACCGCATCGAGAAGAGCAGGGGCGTCCAGGCGGCCGCCCACTCCTGGACGTCCATCCAGAGGAAGACCCTGGTCAGGGCGGCCAGCACCAGGAACAGCGCCAGGGCGACGGAGCGCTTCGCCTCCAGGCGCAGCATGCGGAACATTTCGACGTCTCCAGTGATCGGGGAAGCGGGGTCAGGTGGGTCGCGGCGCGGGTGGGTCGCGGCGCGGGTGGGTCGCGGTGCGGGTGGGTCGCGGCGCGGGTGGGTCGCGGTGCGGGTGGGTCGCGGTGCGGCCGGGCCTCAGCGCCGGGCGCCGGCCTTCGCCTCGTGGTGCCGTCGCAGCACGGCGGAGTAACCGCGCTCGATGTCGCTGTCGCCCGGGTCGGCGTCGGTGCCCGCGGCCCGCAGGCGGTCGACGTGGCCGGCGAAGACCGCGCCGCCCTCGTCCATCAGCACCACGTTGGTGCAGGCCGCGGCGACGTCCTCGACCAGGTGGGTGGAGACCAGGACGCAGGACCGTTCGCCGATGTCGCGCAGCAGGGCGCGCAGTTCCAGGCGCTGGGCGGGGTCCAGACCGACCGTGGGCTCGTCGAGCAGCAGGATGTCGGGGTCGTTGACGATCGCCTGGGCGATGCCCGCCCGGCGCAGCATGCCGCCGGAGAGCGAGCCCATCCGGTCGTCGGCGCGGCCGGTCAGGTCGACCCGGTCGATGGCGTGCTGCACCGCGTCGGCGGACCGGCGGCCCGGCACGTCCTTGAGCCAGGCCATGTACTCGACGAACTCCCGTACGGTGAACCGCCGGTAGTGTCCGAACGCCTGCGGCAGGTAGCCCAGCCGGCGGCGCAGTTCGCGCAGTTCGCCCCGGCCGCGGCGGGCGCTGCCCAGGAGCTCCAGCTCACCGCCGTGCGGTTCGAGGACGGTGGCGAGGGTGCGGATCAGGGTGGTCTTGCCGGCCCCGTTGGGACCGAGCAGGCCGTGCACGCCGGTGCCGAGGTCCAGGTCGACGCCGTCGACGGCGAGCCGGCGGCCGCGCCGGACGGTCAGTCCGCGGGCCCGGATGTGGTGGGCGTAGCGGGTGGGGGCGATGTCGCTCGCGGAAATGGTCGCGGGCATGTCGGATCTCCTCGCGGTGCTGGTGAAGGACGGTACGGGTGACGGAAGGTGACGGCGCGGGACGGACGGCCCGTCAGCGGTGCCGTGCGCGGGCCTCGCGCGGGTGCAGATAGGTGTCGCGGCACAGGACGACGGCGACGCCGAGGGCGGCGGCCGCGACCGCCCAGCCCGGGGCGGCGGAGTCCCGCAGGTAGGCGGGAACGGTGTGGCCCTCCGTCGCGGGGACGACCACGATCGCGGCCCACCCGGCGCCGAGCCCGGTGGCGGCGCGCTGGACGCCGATCCTGCTGCCCAGGGCCAGGGCCGCGCAGGTCAGGGCGAGGGCGGGCAGCAGGACCAGGACGGGAGCGGTGCCGGTGAGCGACCCGCCGACCGCCAGGGCCGGGACGACCAGGGACAACACGGCGGCGGTCCTGCGCAGGAGCAGGCCGAGCCCCGCCCTGGGGGTGGTCGCGATCAGTTCGTGGACCGGATCGGAGTGCGGTCCCCAGCTCAGGGCCACCGCCAGCAGGGGCATCGCCGGGGCCAGCACCACCAGGGCCGGGGAGCCGTGCGTGACGGCCGACGACAGGACCAGGGCGCCGAGCACGACCAGCACCAGCGCCGCGACCCACGGGCCGAGCGCGGGGGCCGCCCACCGGGCCAGCGCCGCGCGCGCCCGGTGCCACCGCCGCCGGCGCACCGGTACCGCCGGCAGCACCTCGGTGAGGCGCTCGCGCACCCGCCGCACCAGCGCGGTGTCGGCGGGGCTGTGGGCCCGGGACACCTCCGCCAGCTCGGTCCGGCACCGGGAGCACCCCTCCAGGTGCGCCTCCGCCGCCCACAGCTCGCCGGCGGTCGGGGGGACGGCGCCGGGCGCCGGAACCTCACCGGCCGGGGCGCCCGGGCCGAGGAGGTAACGCAGCAGCAGCTCGCGCGAGAGGTGCGCAGTCATGACAGGGCCTTTCGCAGGTCGAGGCGGGCACGGCGGGCACGGGTCTTGACGGTTCCCTCGGGAATCCGCAGCAGGGCCGAGGTCTCCCGGACCGTCAGCCCGTCGAGCACCATCGCCGTCAGCACCTGGTGCAGTTCGGGGGCGAGCCGGTCCAGGGCGGCGCCGAGGTCGCCGCCGATCGCCGCGTCCAGCACCTCGTGCTCGGCCGACGGCGCCGGTCCCGGGACCATGGACAGCGGCGGGACCGCGCCGTGGCGGCCGCGCACCCGGAAGGCGTCCACCAGCCGGCGGGCGGCGATGGTCCACAGCCAGGCGCCCGCCTCCTCCCCGCGCATGCTGTCGGCGTACGACCCGGCGGCCCGCCACACCGCCAGGTACGTCTCCTGGAGGACCTCGGCGATGATCTCGTCGTCCGCGCAGCGCCGACGCAGCCGCGCCGTCAGCCAGGGGGCGCTGCGCCGGTACAGCTCGTCGAAGGCCGCGGTGTCTCCGCGGGAGATCCGCCGGACCAGTTGGGCATCGGTCATCGAGGCCGGTGAACGTTTCACGTCCTGGCCTGACGGTCGGGCGGGGCCCCGCGGTTTTCCTCCGGCCCGTGATCCACCTCACACCGCGCGGAGCGGCGGCCCGACGGCCCGGACCCGCCCGCGTTCGCACGGACACCGACGCCACCGTGCCGCCTGCGCCGCGGCCGGGCACGCCCGGCGCGGCCCCCGACGGCACCCCGACCGCCGCACCCGACGGCACGCCGACCGGCACCCCGGGCGCGCGCCGGTTCCCCGCCGAGTGGGAGAAGCATCTGCGCACGGTGATGTCCTGGCCCGCCTCGGCGGCCGTCTGGGGCGAGGACCTGCCCGCCGTCCGCCGTGACGTGGCCACACTGGCCCGGGCCGTCGCCGCCCGCGAGCCGGTCGTGCTGATGGCCCGCCCCGAGCACCGGGACGCCGCCCGGAACGCCTGCGGACCGGCCGTCGAGGTCCTCCCGATCGCCGTCGACGACCTGTGGGCCCGGGACACCGTGCCGGTATTCGTCGAGGAGGGCGGCAAGGTCAAGGGTGTCGACTTCAACTTCAACGGCTGGGGCGCCAAGCAGCGGCACGGCAGCGACGCCAAGGTCGCCCGGACGGTGCTGGCCGAGTACGGCGTCGAGCGGATCGAGACCCGGCTGGTCGCCGAGGGCGGCTCCTTCGAGACCGACGGCCAGGGCACCCTCCTGGTCACCGAGAGCTCCGTCGTCAACGACAACCGCAACCCGGGCATGAACCGGGACCAGGTCGAGGCGGAGCTGAGGAAGGCCCTCGGTGTCACCAAGGTGATCTGGCTCGCGGGCGTCAGGGGCGAGGACATCACCGACGCGCACGTCGACTGCCTGGCCCGCTTCGTCGCCCCCGGCGTGGTCCTGCTCGACCAGGCCTTCCCCGGCACCCCGGCGGACGTCTGGTCCCGCTCGGCCGACCAGGCCCGCGCCGTCCTGAAGAACGCCACCGACGCGACGGGCCGCACCCTGCGGGTGGTCGAGCTCCAGCAGCCGGACCCGGACCGGATCACCGGTCGCGGCGACGCCTTCGTCTCCTCCTACATGAACTTCTACATCGGCGGGAAGGGCGTCTACCTGCCGGCGTTCGGGGACGCCAGGGCCGACGACCGGGCCCAGCAGATCATGAAGCAGTACTTCCCCGGCCGAGAGATCGTCCCCGTCAGGATCGACGCCATCGCGGGCGGCGGCGGGGGCATCCACTGCGCCACCCACGACATCCCGGCACTCGGCTGACAGCGCCCCTCACGCGGACGGCCGGTGGCGGCGAAGCGGCCCGGTCCCTGGAGGTCGGCGGACCTAGACGGCGCGGCGGTTGCCCTGGTCGTCGCAGGGGAGTTGGCCGGTGGGGTCGTTGGTGTGGAAGTCGCGGTCGGCCTGCTTCTCGACCTCGGTGATCGCGGTCGGCTGGACATCGATGATGCCGCCGAAGGGGCGGTCGACGTCGCGGATGAGGACCAGGGTGGTGGTGAGCAGCGCGGTGATCACGACGAGGGTGATCACCTGGCCGCGGTTGTTGCGGCGGGGGATGCAGACCGCGAGGGCGACGACGGTGATGATCAGGGTGGCCAGCAGGAACCAGAGGATGGCGCTGGGGATGCTGGCGGAGGCCTGGGTGAGGCGCTCGTCCCGTTCGTCTGAGCGCTTGTTGTCGGCGGCGACGAGCATGCCGAAGACGGGCTGGCCCTGGAGTTCGGCGAAGACCTGCCGGAACTCCGTCGACCACACGCTCGGCGCGGGCGAGCCGTTGCCGTCGGCCATGGCGGGCCACTCCTGCTCGCGCACCGCGCGGGCGTAGCAGACGGCGTCGGCCTGGATGCGTGCGCGTTGCGGCGCGGGCGCGTACTCGGCGGTCTCGACGAGCTGGTCGAGGGCGCGGGCCTCGCCGCGGGAGGCGACCTCGGCCTTGCCGTAGGAGCCGTTGGCGGTGACCAGGACGAAGGCGAGCAGCAGCACGGTGAGGGTCAGCAGCGGACCGACGAGGTCCTTGACGGCCATGCCGCTGTCGTCGTCCCCCTTGATCAGCAGTGGGCGCAGGTAGCGGTTGGCGGCGAGCCCCACGAGCAGGGCGACGGCTGCGACGACGATGACCAGGACCACGGAGCGGGCACCTTCCGGAGGTGGGCGGGATCCTGCGCCGGGACGCAGGGACGGGCGGGGACGCGCAGCCGGATCATCTCCCGCGACCGGCGCCGCCCCGGCGACCGAACCGTCCGACTACGCGGTTCGGGGGCATGCGCTGCGCCATCCGGAGGAGGCGGTCCCGGTCGAGCCCGCGACATCCGTCCACGGGACACCCGGTCCTGCCGGCGGCCCGCGTGCGGGCCGCCGGCAGGCCTACAGGGACCGGGCGCGGCGGAAGCCGGTGTGGCCGCTGGTGCTGTCGGGGGTGTCGGCGGTGCGGACGGCGACGAAGGGGCCGAACCGTTCCGCGGACGGCGTGCCGCAGCGCGGGGGTGCGGTGGGGCCCGGGTCACGGGTCGCTCCGTGCGTCGCGGACCGGGGCCGGCAGGTCCACCTTCGGCAGGCGCGGGTCTCGGTCGGCGGGAATGACGTCGGCGGTGTCCACCAGCCAGGTGAACAGGGCTTCGTGCAGCCGGCGTTGGGTCCCGGCGTGCTCGGGCCGGCCCGCGACGTTGTGGCGTTCGTCGGGGTCGGTGGCGCGGTGGTAGAGCTCGGGCTCCTCGTAGCGGCGCCACACGTAGGTCCACTCCTGGTCGCGGACCGCGATGGCCTTGCCGACCACGGCCGGCCGCTCCTGGGCCAGTGCGATGCGCAGGTCGTACGGGAATCCGCCCTGCTCCAGCTGGTCGTGCTCCTCCACCGAGAACCCGGCCTCCGTGAAGGCGTACCGCCGGTGCTCGGAGTCGGGGTCGTGCAGGTGCGGGACGAGGCTGCGGCCGAAGTGGCGCTGGACGGGGGCGGTCCCGGCGAGTTCGAGGAGGGTCGGCATGACGTCGACGAGCTCCACCATGGAGTCGCTGACGCCGCCCTCCGGCAGGCCGCCGCCGGCGATGATCAGCGGGTCGCGGGTGATGCAGGAGTGCATGGCGGTGGGGAACTTCTCGACCAGGCCGAAGTCGCCGAGGTACTCGCCGTGGTCGGAGAGGAAGACGGTGACCGTGTCGCCCGGGTCGACGTGCTTCATCACCCGGCCGAGGTGGTCGTCCAGGCGGGAGACCATGCCGTAGTACGTGGCCTTCACCTCCTGCCACAGCTCGGGGGTGGCCCGGTCCAGGCCGTGGCGTTCGCGCAGGGCGGCCATGTAGGCCGGCTCGGCGCTGTCCGGGTCCGGTTCGACGGGCAGCGGCAGGGCCTCGCGGTCGTACATCGAGTACCAGGGCTCGGCCACCTCGAAGGGCGGGTGCGGGGCGAGGACGGGCACGAACAGCACCCACGGGGTGTCCGGCGGGGCGGCGAGCCACTGCTCGGCGGTGCGGACGGTGGCTTCGTCGACGTCGACGCGGCCGTCGTCGGGCACCTCCCCGCGGTAGTACAGACGGGCCCACAGGTCGCCGCCGGGCCACTGCGCGGGGTCCTTGCCGTGGCTGGGAAGGACGGTGGGGAATTCGCTGAAGCCGTGCTCGTCGACGCTGGTCTCGGTGGCTCCGGGGGCGAAGAGGTCCCCGCGCATGCCGGCCCAGGTCACGTGGTAGCCGGCCGCCTTGAGGGTGCCGAGGAGGTTCGGTTCCCAGGGCTTGACCAGGTGGTTCTGGGTGCGGTGGCCGAAGGTGTGCGGGTAGCAGCCGGTCATGAGGGAGGCCCGGCTGGGCGCGCAGATGGGGTTCTGCGCGTAGGCGTTGGTGAAGCGGGTGCCGCGGGCGGCGAGGGCGTCGATGTTCGGTGTCCGGACGTACGGGTTGCCGAAGGCGCCGACGGCGTCGGCGCGGAGCTGGTCCGCGACGAAGACCACGAAGTTCGGGCGGTGGTGCATGGGGGTGCTCCTGGTGGGCGTGGGGTCAGTTCCCGGTCGGCTGCTGTCGCTGGGCCAGTTGGCGCCACTTCTGGACGAGTTCCGCGGTGCGCGGCTTGTGGGGGGCGTGCCAGGGGACGGGCACGGTCAGGCTGCGGAGGCGGTCTTCGAGGTGCTCGGCGAGGTGGGCGCGTCCGGTGGCCCGCAGGTGCTCGGCGTAGCGGGCGGGGTCGTTGTAGTAGACGGGGCCGGCCTGGAGGGTGGACTGCATGGGGTCGGGCTGCGCTCCGGGGTGGCCGGCGTACCGGTTCCACCACTCGGCGAGGTGGGAGCGCATCCGGGCGGCGAGTTCGGGTTCGTCGGCGAGGAGGTCGCGGATGAGGTGGGGGTCGTCGGTGACGTGGAAGAGGTGTTCCCACTCGGCGCGGAAGGAGCCGGGGTGGTAGGTGCGGACGTAGAGGTGGTCGCGGGTGCGGACGGCGCGCTGGTAGGTCATGGCGCCGTGGCCGAGGACGAGGTACTCGCGGGAGTCGATCCGCTCGCCGCGCAGGACCGGCGCGAAGGACTCGCCCTGCCAGCCGGGCGGGGTGTCCAGGCCGAGCAGGTCGCACAGGGTGGGGGCCAAGTCGATGTTGTAGAGCAGGGCGTCGTTGTGGCGGGCCTCGTCGGGCAGGGTGTCGGTCAGGCCGGGCCAGTACACGACCAGCGGCAGGCGGTGGACGGGCTCGGTGGCCATGCCGTGCTCGGCGTACATGCCGAGTTCGCCCAGGGACTCCCCGTGGTCGGCGCTGACGATGACGGCGGTGTCGTCCGCGATGCCGAGTTCCTCCAGCGCGGCGAGCAGTCGGCCGAAGTGGTGGTCCCAGTAGGCGATGGCGCCGTCGAAGCCGTTGATCAGGTGCTCGAAGTCGGCGCGGGAGCGGATGGCGTCGGGCATGTTGTGCGGGACGGGGGACTTCGATTCGCCGATGCCGGCCCACATGGAGTGGTGCAGGTCGAGGGCGCCGCGCGGGCCGTAGACCTCGGCGTGTTCGGCGATGGTCTCCTCGTCGGGCCACTCCTGCACGGGGCCGGAGGCGGCCATCTTCTCGGTCCACTCGACCGGCTGGGTGTAGTTGGTGTGCGGCTCCCAATAAGTGAGGTGGAGGTACCAGTCCTCCTCGTCGGCGTGGCGCCGGATCCAGTCGATGGCGGCCTTGTTGACGTCCTCGGCGTCCTCGTCCCCCCAGTGGGGGGTGGCGCGCAGGGTCTCGCGGAAGTTGCCGTTGAAGAAGTAGGCGCGGTGGCGTTCGGCGAAGACGGAGATCGCGGCGGTGTAGTGGCCGGCGAACTGCAGGGCCTGGCCGAGCAGCGGCCGGTCGGGCTCGGGGCCGTGGCCGGTGTCGAGGCGGAACTGGGCGGCTTCGCCGTAGTGGCCGATGACGCCGTTGGTGATGCCGAACTGGCCGCTGGTCAGGGCGGCGCGCGAGGGCATGCAGGGTGAGTCGGAGCAGTAGTAACGGTCGAAGGTGACAGACTTGTCGGCCAGCTTCTGCAGGTGGGGGGTGGTGGGGCGGTGGTAGCCGTAGGGCGTGGTGTGGTCGGCCCGGAGGGTGTCCACGTCGACGTAGATGATGCGCATGTGCCTTCTCCGTACGGTGCGGGGTTCTTCGGGGGTCAGGGGGTGGTGAGCCACCAGGTCCAGGCGTACTCGCCCGGTCCGACGCGGAAGGCCGGGAGGGTGTCGGGGCCGACGGAGGCCGATCCCAGGCCGCGGTGGGCGACGTCGAAGTGGACGATCGTCTCCGCGCGGGGCGTGAGCTCCCAGTAGTGCGCGGCGGCTTCGAGGTCGGCGACGGTGTGGTGGGAGACGTTGAGCTGCAGGGGCCGGTCGAAGGAGAGGGTGAGGGCGGTGCCGTCGGGGCCGGTGAGACGGGCCTCCACGGTGCGGCTGCGGCCGCCGTTCTCCTGCGGGCGGAGGTAGGGGACGGGCAGGTCGTCGATCGGCGCCGTCCAGCGGCCCGTCAGCGCGGCGGAGCGGCGGTCCGGGTAGCACTCGTGGGGTCCTTCGCCGAGCCACTGGACGGTGTCGAATCCGGCCCGGGTTTCGAGGACGACGCCGAGGCGGGGAATGTCGGGGAGCGTCGGGGGAATCACCACCCGCTCGTCGAACCGGATCCGCCCGGAGGCCTCGCGGGTGACGGTCTGGTGGTGGAGGACCTCCTCGCCGTGGGCGGTGAGGTAGCGGGCCCGGACGAGCGCGCCGTGGCCGGTCGGTGAGGCCTCGCAGCCGTCCACCGTCCGGACGGTCCTGTTCAGGCCGGTGGCGGCGAGGCGCCCCTGGACGAAGCGGGACAGGTCGTTGTCGGTCAGGGCGCGCCACAGGCTCAGCCGGGGACCGGCGGCGAGCAGGGGGTGCTGGAGCAGTCCGTCGTCGTCGAACACGAGGGCGGGCGGGCTCCCGGCGGTGCTGTGCCCGGCCCGGGCCCCGGCCGCCGGCCGGTGCGCCGGGTGGCCGAGCGGCAGCTGGCGGACGGTGAGCTCCGTTCCCGCCGGCGCCCAGGCCTGGTCGTGGGCGGTGACGACGGTGAGCCGCAGGGCCAGGACGTCGGCGCGGTGCCGCAGCTCACGCACGACGGTCTCCGGCAGCCGGATCTTCGCGCGGTCTCCGGCAGCCAGGGTCGGGACGGGCAGGTCGACGGCGGGGTCGGTGCCGCTGTCGGTCACCACCTGGAGGGTGAACCTCAGGTCGTCCAGGTCGCGGAAGTGGCGTTCGTTGCGCAGTTCGATCCAGCCGTCGCCGGCCTCGGCCGGTCCCGAGGTGATCGTCACGGGGGCGAAGAGGTGGCGCAGCTCGTACATCGCGGGGTGCGGGGTGCCGTCGGGGAAGAGCAGGCCGTCGATGCAGAAATTGCCGTCGTGGGGCTGCTCGCCGAAGTCTCCGCCGTAGCGGTGCCGGCCGTCGCCGTCCGGGTCGAGGCCGTGGTCCCACAGCTCCCAGACGAAGCCTCCCTGGAGGCCGGGGGTCGAGCGGATCACGTCCCAGTAGTCGTCGAGCGAGCCATTGGAGTTGCCCATGGCGTGCTGGTACTCGGACATGATCAGCGGGCGGTCGGCGCGCGGGTGGGCGGCGTAGGCCTGGAGCGCGTCGAGGGTGGGGTACATCGGGCACACGATGTCGGTCTGGGTGCGGCCGCCGTACCAGTCGCGGTTGACGGCGCCCTCGTAGTGCAGCGGGCGGGTGGGGTCGTGGCGGCGCACCCAGGCGGCGGCCGCCTCGTGGTTGGCCCCGCTGCCGCTCTCGTTGCCGAGCGACCAGGCGATCACGCACGGGTGGTTCCGGTCCCGGGCGACCATCCGCGAGACCCGGTCCAGGAAGGCGCCGAGGTAGCGCGGGTCGTCGCACAGGGCGGAGGCGTGGTCGTGGGCTTCGATGTCGGCCTCGTCAACGACGTAGAAGCCGTACTCGTCGGCGAGGTCGAGCAGGTCGGGGTGGCCGGGGTAGTGCGCGGTGCGGATGGCGTTGACGTTGAAGCGCTTGAGCAGGCGCAGTTCGTCGGCGATGTCCTCGCGGGTGAGGGTGCGGCCGGTGCGCGGGTGGAAGTCGTGGTGGTTGACGCCCTGGATCCAGATCCGCTCGCCGTTGACGAGCAGGTCGCGGCCCTTGATCTCGACGCGCCGGTAGCCGACGCGCAGGCGGGTGGTGTCGAGCCGGGTGCCGGCGGCGTCGAGGAGGTCGACGTCCACGTCGTACAGCGCGGGCCGTTCGGCGTTCCAGGGGGTGACCGGGTGGGCCGGGACGGTGAGGTGCGCCCGGCCGCCGGGGGGCGGGAACATCCGGGCGAGGGCCTGCTCCGCCACGCCTTCGAGGCCGGGCGGCAGCGGTACGCCGGCGGCGGTGGCGCTGTAGAGGCCGAACAGGTCGGTCCCGGCGACGGCGGCCGGCAGCGCCGGGGACTCGGTGCCCTCCTCGCCGGGGAGCATGCGGGCCCGGCGCGGCGGGACCGGGGCGAGCAGTTCGCGCCCCGCGGTGCGGACCCGGACGCGCAGGTCCTCGTCCGGGGCGGTGCCGCGCGTGCCGACGGTGACCGTGAGGGCGAGGGTGCCCTCGCCGGACGCGGGGTCGTAGTCGGCGACGGCGGTGACGTCGGCGAGGTGGGTGGGCGGGGTGCTGTAGAGGTGGACGCCGCGGGTGATGCCGCCGTGCCACCACTGGTCCTGGTCCTCGATGAAGCTGGCGTCGGACCACTTGACCACCGTCAGCACCAGCTCGTTGACGCCCTCGCGCAGGGCGTCGGTCACGTCGAACTCGGCCGCCAGGTGGCTGTCCTTGCCGATCCCGACCCGCCGTCCGTTGACCTCGACGAGCAGGACGCTCTCGGCGGCGCCCACGTGCAGCACGATCCGGCGCCCCGCCCACGCCGCGGGAACCTCGAACCGGCGCCGGTGGACGCCGGTGGGGTTGTCCTTCGGCGGGTGGGGCGGGTGGGTGTCGAAGGGCATCCGCACGTTGGTGTAGTGCGGCAGGTCGCCGGTGTCCTGCATGGTCCAGGCGCCGGGCACGGTGAGCGGGCGCCAGTCGTCGGTGCGCCGGGCGTCGGGCGCGGGCAGCAGTTGGAAGTCCCACACGCCGTTCAGGTCGAGGCGGTCGGGGTGGGACAGGGCGTGGGCGGGCTCGCGCCCGATCGCGACGAGTTCGGGGGTGTTCCACGGTTTCATGAGGGGCCTCAGCGAACGGATGTGATGGGAAGGAGGAACAGGGCGCCGAGAAGGGCGGCCGTGCCGGCGAACAGGAAGAGCGCCGGGTAGCCGCCGGCGTTGACGACGACGAAGCCGGCCAGGGCGGGTGCGAGGATCTGCGGCAGGTGGCTCGCGAGGTTCGCCACCCCGAGGTCCTTCGCGGCGTTCTCCCGGGACGGCAGCACCGTGGAGACCAGAACGGCGTCGAGTGCCTGGTAGCAGCCGAACCCGAAGCCGACGACGGCTCCGTACAGCACGAACCCGGTGACGGACGGGATCAGGAACGGCATCAGCAGGCCGACCCCGATCGTCAGCGCCGCAGCGAGGAGGAACGGCTTGCGGCGGCCCGTCCGGTCCGAGAGCCAGCCGGACAGCAGCAGCGACACGAGCATCACGCCCATCGCGACCACGATGGTCCTGGGCAGGATGCGCAGGGCCTCGGCGCGGTCCAGCCCGATGTGGTCCTGGAGGACGTAGAGCTGGTAGGCGCCGACCGTGTGGTAGCCCAGCAGGACGAACAGCCGTGCCAGGAAGGCGAAGGCGAAGTCGGGGTGCTTCCTGGGGTCCACCCACACCAGCCCGAGCAGCGAGCGGAACGAGAACGCTCGCCGCTGCGCCGCGGGGCTCGGCTTGTCGGGGTTGACGAGGACGAAGACGACCGTGGCCGTCACGAGCACGGTCGCGACCACCGCGTACGGAAGCAGCCGCCCGCGCGGGACGAGAGCCGCCGCCACCAGCTGGCCGCCGAGGATCCCGGTCATGGTGCCGAGCCCCATGACGGCCGAGAAGATCCCCCGCACGCCCTCCGGCACGCGGTCGGGCAGGACCGCGACGAGGATGCCGTTGGCTCCGGTGACCGCGGCCTGCACGACGCACCAGGCGAGGGTGACGGTCAGGACGGTGTCGGCGAGGGCCGTGGCCAGCAGCCCCAGGGCGCCGAGGGCGGCCCCGCCGAGCAGATAGGGCGCGCGCTTGCCGTAGCGGCTGCGCGTCCGGTCGGAGGCCATGCCCCACAGCGGCTGGACGACGGTCGACACCAGCGCGCCCAGGCCCACGACGAGCGCCAGGTTGGCCTCCTTGCGGCCGGGATCGAGGTCCTCCAGGTGGACGGCCAGCAGCACGCCCGGTACGGAACCCCAGACCAGGAAGTGGCCCAGCTGCGCGAACCCCAGGGAGGAGGCGAGCCTTCGGTCGACGCGTGCTCGCACGCCGGGCGGAGGCTTCGCCGGGGCCGTGGACGTCTTTGCCATGTGCATCCCTTTCGGGCGGAGGCGGGACCGCCTCCTGCTTGGAACGGGTTTCTATCACGGCGACTGACCACTTGGTAACTTTCTCTGACCATTTGGTTACATCTGATGCGGCGCGATAGCCTCGGAACCCTGGATCCGCCACGGAAAGGAAATGACCGAGTGCCTCACGTGAGCGGCGCGCCGAACCGCCGGGGACTGCTCCGCCGCGAGCAGATCCTCCGGACCGCCGAGGAGCTGTTCGGCACCGACGGCTTCGAGGCCACCTCGCTGCGCACGCTGGCCAAGCGCGTGGGCGTCACCCACGCCGGCGTCCTGCGGCACTTCTCCTCGAAGGAGGACGTGCTGCACGCACTGCTCGACCGCCTGGCCGAGGACCCGGTGCCCGACGCGGACCTCCCCCGGGCCGCCGACCCCCAACGGGCACTGGAGGCCGCGGCGCGGACCAGGACGCGGCCCCGGGCCGAACTGCACATCACGCTCCTCGGTGAGGCGGTGCCACCCGGGCACCCGGCGCACGACTTCGTCGACCGGAACCTGCGGACCGGCAGGGAGCGGCTTGAGCAGGCGTTCGGAGACCGCGGGGCCGACACCCTGGCCGTCTGGGACGGTCTCCAAGTGCTCCGGCTGTACCTTCCCGAGCGCGTCTCACCGCCCGACGTTCTCGCCGCCCGCCCCCTGCACCGGACGCGCCG